>NZ_ANOG01001079.1 GCF_000346295.1 Rhodopirellula maiorica SM1
GTGATTGGCGCGTATGGAAGTTGCACACCTTTGCTCTTGGCGTACTCGACCGCTTCGGCGATCGCGTCGATGTTGTCGTTAAAGACGAGGCCAAGCTCAGCACAGACTCGCTGGGGAGTATCCAGCCCTGCAGCGATGGCCGCGGTGTGTCCCTTGGTCTCTTTGCTCTTGTCCCACCATGCGTTTGTGCTTGTTGGGATCCAATCGAACTCGATGTCGCCAACCATCCAGCCACGTGGCAGAACCAAACGGCCATCACGTATCCACTGGCGAAGCTTCCACACTGTGAACTGGCGCCGCATCTCTAACTGGTCGTTTCGTTTGTCTTTGCATGCAGCGACATAGTGCAGCCATTCAGCACGGCCGCCATAGAAGGTCGATGCTGAGCCATCAAACAGGCTGTACGGGATGTCCAATGCTTTAAGCGCGAGCTGAATCACCAGCACGGTGAACGCCTGGAACTCGGTACTTGGGGTGCGAGACTCAAGAAACTCGGCCTTTTGGCCTGGATCTAAGTCCAGAATCTGCGGGTCGGTGAAATTGACATTGAGACCGTGTTGACCGTCTTCGGTTTCGTCGTCGTCATCGCCATCTAACGGGTCGACTGCATCTCGTGTCAGCGCCAACGCGAAGATCTGAGCGACTTTGGCGCGGGCTTGTGCCAGAGTGACTGCATCCTTCAAATCACGCAGTGGATCCAAGGCAGCTGTCAGCGGTGAGATGCCACGAACTTGATCGGCCGCGTAGCGATCACCAAAGAACCCATAATGGATGGCGTTTGCTGCTTGAATGCGTCGATGTGGTACCGTTCCGATGTAGCCTTCACGCTTGATACCAAATTCCAACACCCTGCCTGTGCCCGTGATTCGGCAACCGTTGATCCACTCCTCGCCGTCCTTCTTGTCGTCGGGATCCTGGATCAGGTCGGCTTGGATGCCTTGCAGACGCCCATCGTTCATCATCGGAAGCAACGTATCGCCGTCGACAACACGCCGTGCCTCAGCGATTCGAAACATCTTCTCGCGGCCGAACTTGCCCGCCACGTCAAAACGACTGGGACGAGAATCCTCGATCATCAGCCGTTCAATTTGGCTGTTGATGGCCTTGTTTGGTGTCCGAGTGTTGAAGGAGAAGTTCGCAACGTAATCGAGATGCCGGCGAACAGCCCATGAGCAGACGCTCATGTTGCGAACTAAGTCACTGGCGTTGGCCTGTAACGCTCGATGCTTGGATCCGCGTGTGTGATGATCCTCACGCGTGATCGTGCGAGAGATGGTCTTTCGTCGGCCCTTGGGGGTCAACGCGTCGTATCCGCTGAATGCACTTCGAACTCGGCTGATTACGCCCATGGTTACACCCCATCCGTTGTGATGGAGTTGAATAGGCGTCGACGACTGCCGCCTCGAATCTGTTGCCGAAGCTGCGATCGCTCTTTGCGCAGAGAGTCCGCGTTGATCTTTGTGGTCGTTCCTGCAGTCGTGACCGACTCTACACCCGAGGCTAGGATCTCATCGATCTGCTGGATGCGAGATTTGATCTCGTCTTGCGATGTCGTGCGGTTTGCTTTAGCCATGCCAGGAAATTACGAGGCATGAGGACCCAAGCCAACGCAAAAGGGCCTACGTGGCGGAAGAACTTGTTTCTATCGGTAAATCACGTTGTTCCGGCGTTTCTTCATCCTCTTCAATATCGAAAAAAGCAGTCCGTTCATACGATTTCTCGACTCGACCCTGCCCACATCTCTCACACCAGCATCGGCGCCAGACGACTTCGGTGTATTCATCGCCGTTTGGGCGTACCCCCTTAATCGGAAGCTTGATGACCCGGTGGTACTTCGATCGTGCCAAGCTGAGACACTTCGGGCATCGCTTGAGGGTGCCATCAACATGAATGGACTTGGTGACCTTACGCCGTTTCTTCGCCTTGGTTTTCGCCATCGCTCGCTCTCCCTTA
>NZ_ANOG01001080.1 GCF_000346295.1 Rhodopirellula maiorica SM1
AGCTAGATATGTATGCTGACTCTACTAGACCTCTCCCAAACCTGCGTTTGGTAGAGGTGACCGAGAAACTTTTCAATCCGCCCTGCCCTGCCCCGCTGCATCCATTGCCAAAGCGTAGGATCCTGCCCTACTTGAAAACGGGGCACTTCATTTCCGCTGGATCCATCAGCGCACAAAAAAAGCGGCTCCTTTAAAAAAGGGAGCCGCTATGGGGCATTCGACGGCCGTGCATGGCCGCCGTGCTACGTCTGAATCGTTATGCACCGAATTCGATGCGGCGTGGTCCGAGTTGTTGCTGCAAGCGGTTGACAATCGAAGTGTGCATCTGGCTCACTCGCGATTCGGAAAGATCAAGCGTGGCGCCGATTTCTTTCATCGTCAATTCTTCGTAGTAATAAAGAATGATGATCAATCGCTCGTTGCGGTTCAGTCCTTTGGTGACCAAACGCATCAAGTCATTCTTTTGCACGCGGATAGTTGGGTCTTCACCCTTCTTGTCTTCAAGTACGTCGATTTCGCGAACGTCCTTGTAGCTATCTGTTTCGTACCATTTCTTGTTCAGCGAAACGACGCCGACCGCATTGGCGTCGGATTGCATCTTTTCCAATTCCGCCACCGGAATCTCCATCTTCTCGGATAGTTCCAAGTTGGTAGGAGCTCGGCCAAATTTGGTTTCGAGTTCTTTCTTGGCAGCAGCAAGCTTGCTGGCTTTGCTGCGGACCAAACGAGGAACCCAGTCCATCGTGCGAAGTTCGTCCAGCATGGCACCACGAATCCGTGGCACACAGTACGTTTCAAACTTGACGCCTCGTTCCATATCATACGCGTCGATGGCATCCATCAAGCCGAAGATTCCGGCACTGATCAAGTCATCCAATTCGACTCCGTCGGGAAGCCGTTGCCAGATACGTTCGCCGTTGTAGCGAACCAGCGGCATGTAGCGTTCGACCAACCGATTGCGTAAATCTTCGTATTCTGCTGCGTCCTTGGTGATTTTCTTGAAGTCTTGCCAGACTTGCAGAATCTCATCGTCGGTTGTGACTGTCGCTGCCATCCAATCCTCCGTGACCAAAAAATGTACTGACGGCATCATGCCGTCTGCGTCTCGTAACCATGGACGCTCGTCGCTACCGAAAACGGCAGCAATCCATGTCCATCGTTACTCATATAAATCCATGACGGTTTGGTGCACGTTTGCATCCATGCAGACGTAAACCAAACCCGCCTTGGCGCCCAACCGAAGCATCCATGTTGAACATCCGTGTTCAAGATTCTTCGGCGGAGTTGTCTTCTAAGAGTCCTGCATCCGCGATCCCTTGGCGATACCACTCGACTCGGCGTCGAAAACTGGCTTCCACGGAATCACGAACGACATACTCAATAATCCACCCTGCGCCCCATCCAATTCCACTAAACACCACCAGTGCAATGATCGCCTCGCTGGCGACGTGATCAGCGAACTCGCCGAATATTGCACCTCGGACGACAACTAAAGCCATTGCAAGTGCACCAAGGCATAATGCGAAGCTTCGTGTCACGGGGTTAAGCGTCCTTTTGAAGAACAAGGTTTCCTGTGTTGTAATGCGAGCAACCAGATAATTTCAAAATTGACTCAAGCCACTTTTGAAACGTCCAGTGTGCTACACCCTCTGTATCGACACTGACCCGGGGTAAACCTGAGTCAACTTTCTAAAAAAATTAAGCTGCGTCCAAATGTTGGCTCTGTAACGTCGTAGGTAGCAGTCGCGACAGTAATGTATCGGCGGTTGCCACTTGAATATCATCGGGGACCTGTTGTCCGTTGGTCAGATAGCTCAGCGGGATCCCAGGTAACGAATCAGACGAGGAGAGCGCCGATAACACGCCTGCCGTGTTCGTCGCTTCATCCAACTTGGTTAAGATTGCAGCGGTCGGTCTCGCCGGAGCAAATCCGCGAAGCACCGAGCGGACCGTGGATACGGAACTGGTGGCCGCCATCACTAAATGAGTTTCATCGGGCTGCGCCATTCGCAATAGTTCGACGAGCTGGTCGATTCGAGCGTCACTCGATGGGCTGCGGCCTGCTGTATCGATCAATACCAAGTCGACATCGCCTAGCCGTTCAATCGCGGGCTGCATCTCCGCCGGTTTTTCGACCACCTCCATCGGCAAGTCCATGATTTCGGCGTAGGCTTCGAGCTGCTGGACCGCGGCGATCCGAAATGTGTCGATGGTCACCAAGCCGATCCGCCGCCGCTCTTGGATGCGGAACCCTGCGGCCAACTTGGCAATCGTGGTCGTTTTACCCACCCCGGTCGGACCGACTAACGCGACAATATGCTTTGAACCAGGTTGCGTGCGGATCGGTCCGCCCACTCGCAATTCGCGAGCGATCGATCGCTGCAGATGTTCCAGCCATGGTTGACCCTGAGATTCACCTAGCCCTGCAGCGAAACTTTCCGTCGCCCGTAACCAGCGGTCTGCGGTGATCGCCGCCACACCGGAATCGATCAATTGTTCACGGTACGCTTGCAATGGCCCAGCCAACATCGAAGCGGAATGCATGAAAACACTCTGCCGTGGCGACGTATCTTCCTCGGGGGCGTATGCGTTTTCATCCAGATCGTCGGCTTCGAGCGATGGTCGTCCATTCGCATCGATCGCATCTCGCAATCCCGCAGTGACTTCGACATACGTGCGGCCCAGCCATCCCATCCATCCATCGCGGACTTGGCGAGTATGCAGCACCGATGCGTCGGGGCCCATCTGCTGGCGAATTTCTTCAAGGGCATCTTGAAGACTGGCGGCTCGGAAGGTGCGAATATGCATAGTGCGAATCACATCGCGAGGGATTTTTGTGGGATTCAAAAACGGTCGACGATGAACGTTTTCAATAAATTGGGTGAGTGGGTTCGTATCGGGGCGTGGGCTCAATCGGTTTAGGTGTCACTGACAACTCCGTGGGATTCGATCTTCGTATCCTGAGTCACTTCGTTGTACGACAGGATTCTCAAACGTGGCATCGACGGCGATGTGATTTGGCGAAGCCCCGGACGAATCCGAGGACTGACCAATAAAATCGGCGGATAACCAGCGGTAATCAGTTTCTTAACGGCTTCTTGGATTCTTTCGCAAGTGAGGTCTACCGCTTGAGGACTCATTCTCACAAAAAGTCCTCGTTCGGTATGTTCGATCCCTGCGGCAATGCGGTCTTCCATCGCAGGATCCAACGCCAATACATGCAATTGATTGTGCTCGTCGCGATACCGTGTGCTGATCGTCCGCGCCAATCGATGACGCACGTACTCACATAGCAACACGGGGTCTTTGGTGCGAGATGCAAAATCGCCAAGCGTTTCCAGAATGATGCTCAATTGACGAATCGGAACGTCTTCTCGTAGCAACAAATGCAACACCTGCTGGACTTCACTCACCTTCATCGCCCCGGGGATCAATTCATCGACCACCGCTGGCGACACTTCCTTCAATTCATCGATCAAATGTTTTGTGGCGTCACGTGAAAGCAGTTCATCTGCATGACGGCGGGCAACCTCTTGCAAATGAGTTGCTAGCACTGCACCCGGTTCGACAGTCGTGTAGCCATAGATCGCAGCCTGTTCGCGACGCATCGGGTCAATCCAAACCGCCGGTTCACCGAATGTGGGGTCGCGTGTCGGTTCGCCTTCGATCGTGCCGGTGGTTTGACCGCTATCGATTGCTAGCAGTTTGTCAGGGCGGACCGTTGCGCGGGCAATCGTGTTGCCAGCAATGCGAATTTCGTACTCGCTTTGATCCAAACTCATCTCGTCACGCACTCGCACTTTCGGCAGCACGATGCCGATATCCGAGGCGATCGAGTTGCGAACGCCAGTGATTCGCTGCATCAAATCGCCACCACGTCCTGGGTCGGCCAAACTGAGTAGTCCCAGACCGATCGTCATCTCCATCGGGTCGATCGTCAAAAAGTCTTCGACCCGTTTTTCCGGTGGCGCCGCAGCAGCTGCTTTCTCGGCATTCTCGCGAACTTGCTTCTCGTCAATCTCGCGAGTGTTGTTGCGATTCATCACGATCGCCAAACCAATGCAACCAATTCCTAGGGTTGCCATCGGGATGGTGGGCAAGCTGGTGACAATCAACAGCAACAAAAAGCTGCCGGCGACCGTTAATGCCTTAGCATTACCAAAGAGTTGTTGCAGGAACTGAACGGGCAAGTTGACTTTCTGCGTGCTTCGTGTGACCAGCAAACCGGCGGCAAGCGAGATCAACAGCGCGGGGACTTGGCTGACCAAACCGTCGCCGATGGTCAATTTGGTAAACAACGCTCCCGCTTCGCTGATCGTCATCCCGGCGTGCATCACACCGATATAGAGACCGCCAATGACATTGACGACCGTGATCACGATGCCGGCGATCGCGTCACCCCGCACGAACTTACTCGCACCATCCATCGCTCCGTAAAAATCGGCTTGCGAGCTGACCTCTTCACGTCGTCGCTGGGCTTCTTTTTCATCGATCAAACCCGCATTCAAGTCGGCATCAATCGCCATTTGACGGCCCGGCATTCCATCCAAGGCAAAACGGGCTGCGACTTCACTAATCCGGGTCGAACCTTTGGTGATCACGATGAACTGGATCAACACGATGATCAAAAAGATAATGATCCCCACTTCGATCCGATCCCCGGCGACAAATTCGCCAAAGTTTTGGATCACGCCCCCGGCGGCTTCCATTTTCAATGTATCAGCACCGGTCAAAATCAGCCGCGTTGTCGCCACGTTTAACACCAAACGGGCGAGCGTGGTGGCTAGCAGTAATGAAGGGAAAATGCTGAATTCCAGCGGCGTTGCCACATAGATTGTCGTCAGCAAAATGATCACACCGACGGTGATGTTTAATGCTAGCAACAAATCCATCAGGATTGCTGGCAGCGGGACAAGGATGACGACGAGGCAGCCGATGATGCCGACTGGCAACACTAAATCGCGATAACGAAGTAGAACTGACAGCACGAACGAATCCTTCTCAAAAGAAATGAAGCGACCCGTTCGCTTCTCTTTAGCGAAAGTACAAAAAACTTCACAATCAGGTCCAGAGAAGAACGACGCGGCGGGGCGAGTGTTTTTTCACTTCGCTGTAAAATGCATCTGGTTGATAGCATCTCTGAGGCATCAGGCATCAGGCATCAGGCGTCAGGCGTCAGGCGTCAGCTGTCGCTGACGTTTGTCTGTATTCCGTTGTGACTCTTGTTTCCTAGCGGGCAGCGAATGATGTAGATGCTGCTATGGGGAATTGGTGTTACCCAAGAAGGACTGTGACGGTCCGTCCCCATGACGTCTCATCCAAGATCATGTTCTCGATGCAAAGAAGATGCAGGAGAAAGACGGTGGATCTCACGGAGTCGTTTTCGCGGCCATAAGGGGGCAGCGTACTACTTAGGAACATGCACCGTAGTGGACGAGGCCACTAAGTCCCGTCATGCCACTCAGTCGGAAGGACTCGTGATCTCGTCCACTACTTCCAAAGCGTCGCCGTAGGGCTCGTGTCCTCCCGAGCACATTTAAAACGCCAAAGATCGAAACGCCGAAGATATTTTCGAACGTTTGTTTAATTGACGTGCGTTACCCGCAATGGGCTCGCAATGGAAATGAACCCTCCTTTGATCTATAGACCTGTACTCGATGTCGAGCCAATTCGATCGATCCATGCGGATCGCGGGATCGCCGACGATGGTCTGTCGGTCTGTCAGTTAAGAAGCTTGCGACTGAGGTTGCAGTACGGAGGCGTTAAATCAAGTGCTGCGAAGTCGATCAATTTAAATGAGTGATGGATTAGACGACGTTGATGCAAACGGTGGCAGGAGTCTTTTGTAGCCGGTGTCGAAAAAGTATCAGCTCGCGTCAAATGGGTATCACTTCTGTTTCATAATTCTGTTTTTTTTAGTTGCCACACACAAAACTTTTTCAGCTTGTTACTGTTCAAACTCATGCAACTTGAAATTCGTGGCCAACGATGATGTTTGGACGTTCGATGTTCAACACGCACATGCGTGTCACATTCACCGGGTAACAGGTCGCTGTGTTTTTTTAGTCATTGTTTCCAAGTTGAAGCATGAGTCTGTGTTTTTTTGAATCTTGTATAAGGGGAAATGGATGAATCGGGATGCCAAGCAGAAGTCTGCAGGTTTTACTTTGGTCGAGTTGTTAGTGGTGATTGCCATTATCGGTGTGCTTGTGGGTCTTCTTTTGCCCGCAGTGCAGGCGGCACGCGAAGCCGCACGCCGGATGCAGTGCTCCAACCATATGAAACAGCTAGGATTGGCTCTGCAGAACTATCACTCGGCCTATGATCAGTTCCCCGCCGGTGCCGTCGACTTTCATGGTTATTCCTTTGGCGGGAGTCGCTCGGTCAGTGCGTCCATTTTCATCATGCCGTTTATGGAGATGAACTCGCTCTACGAGTCGGTCGTCGAAGACGCCAAGATAGCGGTTCCCGAATCGGGTATCTGGGAAAGTCCCACGCTGCAAGCGGCGGGGCCTCAATCATCGTTCCTTTGCCCATCGGCTGCCAATGCCGATGGCACCGCGGTTAACGGTGTTTCGAAGTGTCACTATGTCTTTAGCACCGGAGACGCGATGTGGCATAATGCGAGAAACGATTCGCAAGAATCGAGTTCGAATTCTCGTATCGACTCACGCAGCATGTTCATTCCGCAGATCGACGGCGAGCGAAATTCAAAACGTCGTTTTCGCGATCTACTTGATGGCACCAGCAACACGATTGCCATGAGTGAGGTTGCTGGAACGCCGCGAGACGTCGCCTTCGTCAAAGGGGACGTGGCTAGTTTTAATGGGATGTATGACGGCACCACAGCGCTGCCGGGGCCTTGTCTGACCGCGCCGCTGGACGCCAACAATCCTCGACTCTATCAAACCGGCGCCGATTGTTGGCGGGGGCTGATCCTGGGCGATGGCCGCACGATCAACAACCGCTTCACCACTACCCTGCCTCCGAACTCGTACTCCTGTGCTTATGGCGGCGGTAACGATAGCTGGGGAACCTATTCGCCGTCGAGTGAACACCAAGGAGGCGTGCAAACGTTGATGTTCGATGGTGCCGTTCGCTTCATCACGGATTCGATCGATTCGGGGGACCTCAATGCGCGGCAAGTGACCAGCGGGGAAAGTCCCTATGGGGTTTGGGGCGCGATGGGATCACCCGCAGGTAGTGAGACCAAGATGTTTACAAACTAGTTTCATTCCCATTGGTTCCGCATGCATGCGGAGTGTTCATTTCATTTGCGTTGAGGATTCTATGTTTTCAAATCTACCTCGGTTGGTATTGTTGGCGACCGTACTGTCGGTCTTGGTTGGTTGTGCGAGCGAAGAGATGCCGGAGGGACTTCCGGATCTTTATCCCGTGACCCTCACCGTGCATCAAGGCGGCGCCCCGCTTGCCGGAGCAAGTGTGCAGTTGGTCGCATCGGATCCATCGCTCAGCAGGTGGGTTTCCGGCGGTAGCACGGACCAGAACGGCGAAGCGGTGGTGATGACCCATGGCAAGTACCTCGGTGCTCCGGCAGGCAAATTCAAGGTGACGGTAAACAAAACCCAAACCGAGGGAAACGCGACCGGTAACGATCCGGGTGTCTCGAGCGAAGTCAAAATGTTCGATCTCGTTGAAGCCAAGTACCGAGTGGTGACGACCACCCCGATCGAAGTTGAGATTACTGCGGGTGAGAACAAGCTGGACGTGATCGAAGTCGGCAGCCCGGTCAAAGACGAGGCGGCGGACTTGTAGAGACGTGCGGTGGACGAGGGGGCTGCTGTCTAGTTTCCCAGCGTATGCTCGGACGCAAGTCGCGTTTGAGCGTGCGAATGCGATTAGCCCGGTTTATTCACCGGGATCGGTTCATTCGTCGCAACACGGTCTGCGATCGTTATCTCGGAAAATCTTACTGAGAACAGCCTGTACGACAGCCTTTCCAGGCTGTCGCTTCTTGCATACTTTGTACGACAGTCTTTCTAGGCTGTCGCTTTATACATCGTACTTTGTCGATGAATCATCCGTGTCTAGCAGGCTGTTGATTTTGTCGAAATGCAAATCGCATTAGTGAGCCGTGGGCCGTAAGAGAACGTCCGGCTTAGGCCAGAGGCCGATACATCCTCTGCCGTGGCCGTCAGGCCTCCGGCCTTAAAAAAAGAACGAATGCGAGTTGTTAGAGTCACCCTGAGCCGGACGTTCTCGTAAGGCACCGGGTAATGCGTGGAACCCGGCCGCTCTCGCGCGAGCGGTTCACCAAATTAACAGGCCGCTAGCGTCAAGACTTTCGATTCACGGCTCGTGCCCGCGAAACTCTTGACGAGTTTCCGATCCGAAATGCTTCCTTGCGTTTGCCGACGCCGCAAGTGTTTTTCACTGGGGCTTCTGCCTTCCCACTTGAAACGAACCCTATAGAGCAGTCGCGAGAATGTCGGGTTCCGCAAATTTCTACGACGCACTGGTTCCATCTACGAACAACGACGTTTG
>NZ_ANOG01001081.1 GCF_000346295.1 Rhodopirellula maiorica SM1
CGACTCCGATTTCGATTCGGGTGAATCGCTTGGCATTAACTCGCAAATGCTACTGAGAAAAGCATCAAATAGAAAAGAGGTGTGGTTCACACCTCATCCATTGTGAGGTTTTTTTTCGATGCTGCAACCAAATTCGTCGGGGATTTTCTTGTCATTGCGAATCGTGCGAAGTGTTTCGGAAACGCTAAGGCAGTCGAGCCGGTCGCCGCATGTCGCGATCGGGAAATACAGTTCTCTTATGCCTCATGATTTTCATACGCAGCAACATCATGCTGTTTTGATTAGGCTAATCGAGTAAAACGATGACTCCTGCCCCTTTGCATTCCTTTCACTTTCCCACCTGCGAGTTGATTGCTGCCATGACTGACCGCCGCGAATTTATAGGACTTGTTAGCGCCTCTGCCGTTGGTTTGGCGATGACCGGCAACTCTGAAGCCGCTTCCGCAGCCGAAGTGGATTTCACGAACAAAAAATCTCCCGTCCGGTTTGCGCTGAATATGAGCACACTACGAGGACACAATCTGACGATCACGCAGCAGATCGAAGTGGCTGCCAAAGCGGGCTATGATGGCGTTGAACCATGGATTCGGGATCTCGAAGCTTATGTCAAGAAGGGCGGCAACGTTGCGGATTTGCGAAAGCAGATTGAAGATGCAGGGATGACCGTCGATAGTGCCATCGGTTTCGCACAATGGATTAACGACGACGCCGAACAGCGAAAAGCGGGACTCGAAGTGGCTCGTCGTGACATGGAGTTGATTCGGTCAATTGGGGGGGCAATGATTGCGGCGCCGCCGATCGGCGCGCATCAAAAAGATGCGATCTCGCCGCCATTACCAGTCATTGCCCAGCGTTATCGTGCTCTGCTGGAGGTTGGTGACGAAATCGGGGTCACGCCTCAATTGGAACTTTGGGGCTTTTCACCTACGATCAGCAAGCTCGGCGAATTGGTATACGTCGCGACGGCGGCCGAGCACCCCAAGGCATGTGTGCTGCCCGATTTCTATCACATCTACAAAGGCGGCAGTGATTTTGCGGGATTGGGGATGATCGAAGCCTCGCGGATGCATTGCTTCCACATCAACGATTATCCAAGCGAACCTTCGCAACGCGACATCAGCGATAAAGATCGCGTCTTTCCCGGCGACGGTGTCTGCCCGCTCGTGCCAACGATTCGCCAATTGTTGGACAACGGATTTCGAGGCACCTTTTCACTCGAGTTATTTAATCCCGAGTACTGGAAACGCGATGCGTTGGAAGTGGCTCGCGAGGGATTGGAGAAATCCAAACGCGTTGTGGCGGATGCGATAGCCCAAGCGTGATTGACGTTAGCAAGCGACTGCAAATATCAAACGCACGTCGGTGTCTAGACGATCCTCGGTATCGCCACCTACGATAGGCCGTTTGACGGATTCCAAAACTCGAATTAACAAGGATTTATTGCCGTGCCCACCATCGGTCCCATGATCGCAGCGTCCAGCCGGATTGGACTTGCCAACGCCCAACGCATGCTCAAAGACGTCACTCCTGAACAATTTGCTCGCTTTGCCAAGTGTGGTGATACTGTCATCGAGTCAAACCATCCTGCATTTGTGTACGGGCATCTTAGTCTGTATGCGTCCGAGGTGATCAAGGCGTTGAGGGGCGATGCATCGCCATACCTACCGAGCGAGGAATTTGTCAAAGTGTTCTCGAAGTCGGCGAAGTGTGTCGATGATCCCGAGGGAAACATCTATCCTGCGATGGACGAAATCCTGAACGCGTTCAACACCGGATACGAAGCGGCGCTGGCAGCACTTGAAACGGCCGACGACGCTGTTTTTCTAGAGGTGAACCCCAACGAAGCAATGCGGGATCGTGTTCCGACGACCGGTGCAATGTTGAATTTCTACGTTGGGGGGCACATCACGCTTCACGTCGGTCAAATCAGTGCGTGGCGACGCGCGTGTGGCTTGGGACCTGCGTAACGACAAGTCGATAGAGCAATTTAGGCGAGCATCTGTACGTGAGCGATTCGGTTCCCAGTGACCCTCTTTCGAGTGATGCTGCGTCAAACGCTGCGGAGGCAGTCGATTTGCCGGTTGCGGCATGCTTGGACACGATCCTTGCTGCCGCCGCCGAGTCGCGACCGGTGGTATTAAAGGCACCGCCGGGTGCTGGGAAAACAACGCTGGTACCGCTCGCACTGCTGCAGCGGAAGATCGTCGATGACGGTGAGATTCTGCTGATCCAACCGCGTCGGTTGGCTGCGCGTGGGGCGGCGGCGAGGTTGGCTAGTCTGGACGCCAGTGAATTAGGCAGCCGTATCGGCTATCACGTTCGCTTTGATCGATGCACTTCCAAGCAGACGCGGTTGATCGTGATGACAACCGGAATGCTGCTCCGCCGACTCAGCGAAGACCCGCTGCTGGAAAACGTGAGCTGCGTGATCTTGGACGAGTTCCATGAACGCAGTCTTGAGATTGATTCGGCACTGGGGATGCTACACCGTATTCGCACGACGCTGCGACCTGAACTGAGACTGATCGTGATGTCGGCCACGTTGGCGACCGAGCCGGTTGTCGACTTTCTCGGCGATGCTGTTTCGGTCCACAGCGAAGGACGGGCATTTCCAGTGGACATCATCCATTCGCCGCATCTGTCCAAGCAGCCAATCGATTCACAAATCCTTGAAACGTTGCCCGCTGCTCTCGCTAGGACTGCTGGTCATGTGCTGATCTTCTTGCCCGGGGTGAGGGAAATCCGGCGGACGCACCGGATGATCGCGGCTAGCGGGATCGCTGATGATTGCACGCTGCATGATCTGTATGGCGAGATGCATGCAGCCGATCAAGACATCGTGATTGCCGCATCGAAGAAACGCAAAATCATTCTTGCCACCAATGTCGCTGAAACCTCCGTCACGATCCCTGGTGTGACCGCAGTGATCGACAGCGGACTTGCTCGCGTGATGCGGTTCAATCCCGCCGTGGGGCTTCCGGTACTTCGTCTGGAGCCGATCTCTCAGGCCTCGGCGGACCAACGTGCCGGCCGTGCTGGGCGAACTGAAGCGGGCGTCTGTTTCCGGCTCTGGCCGCAGGCTGCCCATCGATCGCGTCGGCTACACGATTCGCCGGAAATCGAGCGGGCTGACTTTAGTTCTGCCGCCTTGATGTTGTCCGGTTGGGGCGAACGCGACGCTTTGGATTTTCCTTGGTTGACACCGCCTTCGCTGGAAACCGTTGACCGGGCCAAACGCTTGTTGGTTTCGCTCGCTGCAATCGATGAATCTGGGGCTTTGTTGCCCGTCGGACGACGGATGATGCGGTTGCCACTGCATCCTCGGATTGCCCGTTTTCTTGTTGCCGCCGATGACCTTGGGGTGCTGTTCGATGCATCTTTTGTGGCGGCGCTGTTGAGTGAACGCAGTCCGTTTCGCTCGCAGTCACTGAGTCTGATTGATCAACTTGAAAAATTAAAGCGTTTTCTTGATGGCGATGCGCGCATCGAAATCGATCGTGGGGCGGCGAAACAGATCCAGCGTGTTGCTAAACAGTTTCGTCGAATTATGAAGGCGACGGATAGCTCACCGCAGCGTTCTGAGGATCATCATGCGTTGCAGCAATGTTTGTTAGCAGCGTACCCCGATCGCGTCGCACGTCGACGTAACCACGACAACGACCGAGGCTTGATGGTGGGCGGTCGTGGTGTGCAACTTGCCAACGCGGCGCTGGCACGCGAAACCGGAACGCCATCCAAATACTTTCTTTGTATCGATGTCGACGACCGTGGAGCGGAAGCGTTAGTGCGATCCGCTGTACCGATCGATCTCGAGTGGCTTGACGCGTCGCAGATTCGCACCGTCGATGAACCGTTTTACGATCCCGCGAAACAGGTCGTTATCGCGCGGCGACGGCAATATTTTCATGATCTCGCACTCAGCGAATCGCCGATCGAGTGTCAACCCAGTCCATATGTGGCTGCGGTGTTGGCCGAGGTGGTGCGCGACGATATCGAATCGTTGTTAAGCGAACAAAAACAAGGCTGCCTTGACGTTTCTAAGACGTGTTCGTTTTTTGCACTCACAGCTACCGGATTTGGATATCCCCAAACTTGATGATGCCGCCGTACAAGTCGTTTTGCAGCAGTTGTGCCAATCGGCAACTTCGCTGGCGCAGCTTCGCCGTGCAGCTTGGCTGGATCATTTCAAAGGCGTCTTCGATTATTCGCAGTTGCAGCAAGTCGAGCGTCATGCTCCTGAACGAATCACCGTCCCCAGCGGCAATACCGTTCGCGTCGAGTATGTCGAGGGCAAGCCTCCGGCGATCCATGTCAAGCTGCAAGAACTGTTTGGCTGGACCGACACGCCTCGCATCGCGGGCGGCAAAGTGCCGCTGCAGCTGCACTTGCTCGGCCCTAACCGTCGACCGCAACAAATCACCGATGACTTGAACAGCTTTTGGAAGACTACCTACCCGGTCGTCCGCAAGGAACTGCGTCGCCGCTATCCCAAACATTTTTGGCCTGAGGACCCGTTGACTGCCAAGGCAACCCATAACGGACTGAAACCCCGAGATTAAACGCGAGTCACCTCAACAAAAGGTTACTCGATCGCCTTCGTTTTGCATTCCGGGCGAGGCGAGCTGCATTGCACTGCAACGACCGCCAACCAGGCTGGTAAAAAGATTGCCGCAGCGTCGCTGAATCGGCCAATCCCGGGGCTGGTCAGAATGACAAATCCCAACTTTGCGAACAGGTAAGTCAGCGTAATGATCGTCAGCGATCGCATGACGCGTGCATTGTCCAAGTCACCGCTACACGGTATTCCGCGTGTCGCTGCATAAATCAGCCACGCGGCTAAGCACAGGATTGCGGCCAAGAATATCGGGTGCATGACCATGTCGGCAGCGATCGCCCATGCACCTCGCCGCCCATTCTTTGCAACCCACAAGATGTAGCGCCGTGGGTATTGGCGGATGATTTCTTTGTTCATCGATTTGATTGCGTTATGCTGTGCCACAGGATCGTCGCCTGCGAGTGATTTCGCCGCCGGCACGACGACGAAATAGGTCATTTCGTCCCAGCGAGCATCGATGGTCATCGTCGCTGCCGCCTCGCCTGCCGCGAACGTATGCCCTGTTGCTGCGAGTTTTTGTTTCTTGAGCACGATGGCTTTTCCCATCGCTGCAGCATCGCCGGGCAGCGTCTCGAGTTCTTCGTCAGAGACCAATTGGACCAAGACGCCTGCCAAATTTTGGTGGCCAAACGGCAAGATTCCAAAGTCGTTAACGGCAACCATACGAAGCCCCATCCACGCCAAGATTGGCACGAGTGTCGCGATCGAAACGATCATTGCATTGCCAATCGCTGTCTTCCATGACTGACCATGTACCCGGCCCAACAAACCGCCTGCGGCTAACAACCATGGGATCAGGAATAGGTAGGCCGGACGCAGCATGATCGCAATCACCGACAAAATCACCGTCGCGGTGGCCCATCGCCACGAATCCGCTGCCGTGCTGAATCGCAGTAGTGCGGTGGCGACCATCACGCCGGCTGACGCTGCGATCGCGTCGGTCGAAATGATGTTGATGTTGTCCATCGCGGTGCACCCCACTGCGACCGCAATCCCTGCGATGACGCTGTAGCGATGCATCATTCCCAGACGTCTTAGTTCAATGGCGAACCACGATGCCGCCATCGCGTGAACGATCACTTGGGCTAAGGGCACCCATTCCAATCCGACGATGCTGCGAAACGCCAGTAACCACAGCGGATACCCCGGCGTGCGAATCGACCGTCCGATCGAATCCAGAGAGGAAAACGAGTAGTCCAGATAGCTGGTGGAATCGGAAACGAAATGCGGTTCCAGTCGCCCACTCAGCCACGCAACGAAAACGCCTCCGACGACAAAGGAAATCCAATAGGCGAAAGCGGGCTTCATCGTTGGTTCGATTGTTGATCAAAATTGGAAGTAGACGAACGGTTGGAAACCGACAGGAGCATAGATTAACAAAGCCCAAAGCATCACGGTGGTTGCGATTGGCGAATACCAAGCGTCCGGTGGCAACCGCATCGCTCGCCGCCAGCGTGTCGTCCACACCGCGTGCTCGACGATCACGCATCCGATCACGCCGATCACCAGCGGTGGATACCAATGGATACCAGACGACGGAAGCGTCAATCGTTGCAGCATGCTTACTGTGGCGTTCAAATCGGTCGAGCGGAACAGCACCCAACCGACCAACACCACCATCATCACCAACGCCCAGTGAATCCACGTCGGCAGTCGCCGTGACGTCATGCTACGCATGGCTCGCTCGAGACACAACGCTCCGCCGTGCAGCACGCCCCACAATACAAACGTCCAAGCCGCACCGTGCCACAGTCCGCCAAGCGTCATCGTGATCATCAAGTTGCGGTATGTCGCCGTCGTCGAGTTTCGATTGCCACCAAGCGAAATATATAGATAGTCACGAAGCCAACGTGACAGCGTCATATGCCAGCGATGCCAAAATTCGGACATCGATGTGGCTAGGTACGGATGCCGGAAATTTCTGGGAAATCGATAACCCAACATCTTTGCCGATCCGATCGCCATGTCGGTGTAGCCGGAAAAGTCGAGATAGATTTGGCCGGCATAGGCGATCACGGCCACCCACAGTGTGCTGCTGCTGTAGTAGTCCGGGTTCTCGAAAACGACGTCGACCATTTCGCCTAACCGGTCGGCCATCAAGACCTTCTTGACGGCGCCTCGCAAAAGCTGCTGAAAACCAAAGTAAAACCGTCGATTCGACCATATGGGAGTCGTGCAAAGCTGAGGTAGCAGTTCACGTGCACGGACAATCGGTCCGGCGACCAACTGAGGAAAGAAAGCAACGTACAGGGCAAAGTCGAGCAGGCTGTGCGTGGGCCGCAAAACACGTCGATAAACATCGATCGTGTAGCTAAGTGTTTGGAATGTGTAGAACGAGATGCCGACGGGCAGGATGATGTTCAGCGTGCTGGCACTGACGCCGATCGATTCGACCAGCGGGGCTGCCGATTCGATAAAGAAATTGAAGTATTTAAAGAACCCCAAGACCCCGAGGTTGACCAAGATACTAACGCTCAACCAGCGGCGACGCGTGGTTGCATCGTCGCGGTTGTCGATCGCATGCGAAACGACAAAGTCGACGAACGTTGACAGCAACAGCAACAAACAAAACCGAATGTCCCAATACGCATAGAAATAGTAGCTAGCGACCAGCAGGATCGTATTGCGAACAATGCGATTGCTCGTCATCCAAACCGCAGAGAGCACCACGAGAAAGAAGATCAGGAACTCAGCTTGAGTAAACAGCATTTCGATCTCTCCGCAATTTAGTGAACGGGGAAATCATCGAGTTCGATTTCGGAGACGATCTCCGATGCAATGATGGCGTAGCCGGTCGCGTTCAGGTGGCCTTGGGTGATGATGCCATTGTGGAACCCGTGCGGCCATCGATTGTTTTCGGCCGAATCCACAAGTTTCTCGGTCACGCCACGTAGCAACAGACCGGCGGAGTGGGCGGCTTGCTTGATTTCTGCCAAAGAATCGCCAGTCGGTTGATCGTCATCCACGGCGATTCGCGTCAAGGATTTACGGTGAATTCGCGGTGAATAAAGCAGCAGGATGGGGCGATCACTGGCGGATCGAATCCGCTGCATCACCGCACTCCAATCGGGTTGGTCGATCGTCAGCGTCCCGGTTGGCGACGGCTCCTCAGCAATCGGCCCCGGCGAAAAACGCAGCGTTCGCGGTGTATCATCGGACGTTCGCAAGACGCGGCGTATGGCTTGGATCACAAACGCAGGCACATTCGATGCGATCCGGTTTTGCGCTGCTAGCTGCGAAGATTCGATTTCGGGGGATGTGTCCGGGGATGTGGCGATCGCGGCTTCGAGATCGACCATTTCCGCGACCAAGATCACGTGCATGTCGATCGCAAGTGCGGATTCGACTCGCGGGATTTGAGCCAACCAATCGGCTGCATCGTCGCCGCTGCGGGCCAATGGCAATGCCGTGATCGTGTGCTGAGATTGTTTGCCGATGCGTTCAATCTGGCGATGCAGCTTTTCCTCGTCGGCAACGCCAACGCCTTCGGCTTGCGAATCACCCCAAATTGCGAGGCGAATTTCGTTCGCTGGTTTGGTTGCGTCAAGACTTACCCGTCCTGGCATGCCGTGCGGTCCGATCGCTGTGGTTGCGTAGCCCTCGCTACGCCACCGATAGAAATGTCCCGATTGAAGAACCAAGACGCCACGCAGCGGATCAAGCCGCGAGGGAACGTAGCTTCGGACAAACAGCGGTGAAGTCAACGCGATAAGAAACGTGCCAAACAGTGCACCGAGCAACCATTTGGCAACGATTCTTTTTGCGTTGGGGGCGTTCATGCGTCCGTGTGGGATTACTCTTCCGTCACTCGCACGGTGGTCATCTTGTCGCCTTGTTCGATCGAATCGACAACGTCCTGGCCTTCGATGACTTTACCAAACACGCTGTGTTTGCCATCCAAGTGTGGAGTGGCAAGGTGCGTGATGAAGAACTGGGATCCGTTGGTGTTCGGGCCTGCGTTGGCCATCGAAAGAACGCCGGGACCATCGTGCTTGAGTTCAGGGTGAAACTCATCTTCGAATTTGTAGCCCGGACCGCCCGGTTCCTGTGCCTTGAGGGCAGCCGCCTTGGATCATGAAATCAGGAATCACGCGATGGAAGCTCAGCCCGTCGTAGAATTTCTTTTCGCAAAGCGTTTCAAAATTTCCGACGGTTTTGGGTGTCTTGTCATCGAAAAGTTCGATGCGGATTTTGCCTTTGGTGGTGTCAAACGTTGCAACTTTCATAAATCAATCTTGTTAAGAGAGGGGGAGATTGGTTTCGCCAATTTCGGTGACGAAAAAGATGGGTGGTTATTTGAGCAGGATTTCGGGTTCGGCAGGATCGAGTGCCGGCGAATCAGCGTCCATTTCAAATCCAGTATCAATTTGATCTTCAAATGAATCCAAATCCGAAATGACTTCGTGACGGGTCCCGTCGGGCATGACCAGTTCCGCCGACTGGATCGATAATCCGTTTCCGTGGCTGTTTGGGTCCTGCTTGATTTCGAGCACGCCGGAACCCTTGCTGCCGACGAGATCAAACGCCAGGATGCCGGGCCCGTTTTGGCCCGCTTCGCCGGTAGCCGCCAAGTTCAGGTCGGCGGATTCGATTTCGCCAATGTGTTCTTGAATGACCGGATTGGCACCGATTTCCTGTTTCACCATGTCGGCCATCATGCCCTTGCCCATGCTGAACATGAAATAAATGCCACCGCAACAAACCAATCCCCCGACGACGCCCACACCTAGGATGATTCCCAATATCCATTTCCAGGTATTGCTCTGAGGTGGAGGTGACGACTGCGGGTCTGCAAATCGGCTGTTCGGGTTGGTTTCAAACGGGTCGTTCGGGGGCATCGACATTCAAGTCACTCAACAAGGCGAGGGCGATTTCAGCGCAAAGGGAATCGTTTCAGAGCGGCAGAAAACCGGTACGAGAATCCGCATCCATGACGGTTTGGCTTCGTCTCTATTAGAACGGCAATCCGCTTTTCGGCATAGTCGTTGTGGCATTGGCGAGCTGGCAAGATCGACCCAGACGACTGGCGCCGAAGCGATCGCGTTTGACCTCGAGGCTGACAGGAGAGCAGGAAATGCGGGAAACCGCCCGAGTGGCTAGCGGAGCTTCCCCCATGCTGCTGGTCCAGTGCTGAAACCCACTCGATTTACGAGGTTTCCTTAATTAACAAAGTTGTATTGCTATGGGGTGTTCGCCCCCATTGGCTGCGATTAGCCCCCACGGAACACACCTGGACTTCCGCTTTGCAAAAATTCAGATATCCTATTTGGGTCCGGGCCAACGCCTCGCTTGTCAGAATACGAGTTGAGTTGAGTTGGGACACAATTCCTTTGCTGCGACGCAGGATGCTTCGCAAATTGGAATATTGGGTGTGGTAGGTAGAACCGCTTGGACTTTGTTGAGCCTGCGGGACGAAATGTTCGCTCCTAGGCTCGAAAATCACTCGTACTGATGATTCATTAGAGGGAATCAAATTCATGACCAAATGCAAGTTAGAGTACATCTGGCTCGATGGCTACCAACCCACCCAGAGCCTGCGAAGTAAGACGAAAATTGTTGACGACTTCAGCGGCAAAGTCGAAGACGCCGAGCAATGGTCCTTTGACGGTTCCTCTACCGAACAAGCGCCAGGCGGCAGCAGCGATTGTTTGCTGAAACCCGTGTATGTTTGTCCCGACCCTGCACGTTTGGGCACCGGTTTCTTGGTCATGTGCGAAGTCCTTGATCACGAAGGCAACCCACATCGCACCAACGGTCGTGCGACGATCGACGACAATGATGACGATTTCTGGTTCGGATTCGAGCAAGAGTACACGATTTGGAACCCCGACACGAACAAGCCGGTTGGCTTCCCTGTCGAAGGTTTCCCCGGTCCTCAAGGCCCCTACTACTGTAGCGTCGGCCACGGCAAAGCCGTCGGACGCGAAATCGTCGAAGAGCACCTCGAGCTGTGCTTGGCTGCCGGTTTGAACGTCGAAGGCATCAACGCCGAAGTTATGATGGGCCAATGGGAATTCCAAATCTTTGCAAAGGGCGCCGCGTTGGCTGGCGACCAGATTTGGGTTGCTCGTTACTTGCTCGAGCGTACCGCCGAAAAATATGACATGAGCATCAACTGGCACTGCAAGCCAGTTCAAGGCGACTGGAACGGCAGCGGCATGCACGCCAACTTCAGTAACACGCTTCTGCGTACTTGCGGCAGCAAAGACGTTTACGACGCCGTTTGCCAAGCGTTCGAGCCACGTATCAAGAGCCACATCGACGTTTACGGTGCGGACAACGATCAACGGTTGACCGGTCTTCACGAAACTCAATCGATCGACAAGTTCAGCTACGGCGTTTCCGACCGTGGTGCATCGATTCGTATTCCAATCGTGACGGTCCAAAAGGGCTGGAAGGGCTATCTCGAAGATCGTCGTCCAGCATCCAACGCTGATCCTTACATGGTTGCCAGTGCAATCATCACGACGGTCAAGAGCGCCAAGTTGCCTGTCGGCGCGTAACTCACCCGAGTTAGTTTAAAAAACGAAAGCCCGCTCGCATTCATTTGCGGGCGGGCTTTTTTTCGTTTGCCGCCGGGTTTTCGACGCGGTCAATTCGTCTGCATCGGCGGCTGGATTCCGCTAAGATGATCAGCATCTCGGCTCTCCCTTTTTTCTCGATGTGATCAGTTCCATGTCACGACTTTCGGATGACC
>NZ_ANOG01001082.1 GCF_000346295.1 Rhodopirellula maiorica SM1
TTACTGGAATGCGTCGGTGGGCGGCAAAGCCCCCGCAGCCGCTTACCGCCGCTATAGTCAAAGCCGGCTTGGAAGTCCCTGAAAACCCCTTCAAGACCGAGCTACGCGAGTGGGTTTTCGGAAGCGAAGACTTTTTGCGTCGGATGATCCAGCTGGCTGACGGAGACGACGTGGTTCGCTTGCAGAGCACATCCAGGCGAGTGGGAAGTGTCGGAGCCGATGAGATCATTGCGGCAGCCGCTACCTACCACGCAGTGGAGCCGGCGGACTACGCTGTGTTCCGAAGTGTCGCAGCGGGCCGCGACATGGCGGCCTGGCTATGCCGACGATGGTCGGCGGCCACTCTACGAGAGCTGGGGCCGAGGTTTGGTCTGTCGGGCGTGGACAGTGTATCGAATCTGGTCCGTCGAGCGGAACAACGGCACAAGGAGTCCTCGCGGTGGCGTCAAGATGCTGCAAGTATTGAACGGCAACTTCACCTGAACACCGAACACAAGGCCTGACCCCGGCGAAGCCCCTCCAATCCCATCCAGAAATACGCCGCCGGTTTACGACATTTTTAGGCAAGGCCTCACTCCGGTGTCGGCTACCGGTAGGCGCCAGCTCAGTGCCAAAAGTCGCTTAGGTGTTAGGCCCCACGGCATTTTGCCGAAAGTTTCCGTGCTGGCGGGTTGTCCAACCGCCGCAGGTTAGGAAGCTATGAAGAGCTCTCCGCTACCTACGTTCGGCCTCAGCTCTTCCATCGGCGGTTTAAACCGTGATCGCTTCGTTGGCGTGCATTGGCGATTCAGCGTGCGTTCGTCCTGGTCCGCTGCCATGCCCTGCGCTACGGCGGCATCCTTGCCCTGGCGGCCCATTCCACGGCGATCACCCGTCTTCGCCGTGCCTTCGGCGAATCCCGCGTGGGTTCGTCTCGCTCCGCCAGAGATGGGTCGCGAGTTAAAAATTCAAACGTCGTTTCCTTCGGTTGAGCGGGTCTGCCTTTCCAGTTGGAGATTCAACCGGGGTTCCGACGGCGTTGTGACATCTCTCGCCTCCGTCAAGCGGCATGCGCCGTCGGTTTTCCAAAGATGTCTTCACACCTCCTTCCCCATTAGGAAATCGGATAAACTTCCTCTTGTATTCGGAAAAACAGCGAGGCAAACAAGAATGGAAGACAATCACGTCCTGAATCTGAACCCGCATAAGACAATGCGGTGTCTAGCTGGAATTCTCACTCCAGCCGAAATCAGTAAAATTCAGGATGAGATCAACGCGAACGCGATTCAGCTGATGCGACTTGCGGACGCTCACCTTCGCTTTGCAAAATCCGCCAGCGGACAACTCAGTTGGAGGCAGCGTGTTTCGCGGGGATATTACTCTTGTTACTCTGCGAGCAAAGCGGTGCGACTTGCTGTCCAAGGTACCTACGACACTGATGTCAAGGATCACAAGCAAATAGGGGACCTCCCCGCGGGATTCCCGAATCGACAAACTTGGAAGGACCTGCTCACCAAGTTCCGAGCAGATCGCAATATCGCGGATTACGATCACTCAGAAACCGAGAATGCGCTTGAGCTGCCAAGCACACAATATCTGGACGAGGCGACAGCATTTATCGCTGAAGCGAAGGCTTTCCTTCGCGATCGAGGTGTTTTATGAAAACCGATGAATTAAAAAAACAAGCAAGCGACATCGTCGACGATTTTGCGCGACGATGTCATGTGACGCCGCCAAATTTTGAAATCGTTGACAAAGCTGGGGACAAGTATTTGGCGATTAGTGTTGGCAGAGTCAACGACATTTACGCAAACCACATCGAACAAGTATCTGATGCGTTGGAGGAAGACCACCCATTCTCTGATCGTATCTTTTTGCGTCAGAAGACGCCTGACGCGTGGTTGCGGTCAACCGAGACTCAACTTCTTGAAAAACTCATTTCAGAGTCTTTGACGGTTGGCCGCTCGACGCTCGATTCAGAATATCACAAGAAATTCATCCCATTCCTGGGTGGAGAGGAACGTCAAATTTTCAGTGACGCGAATCACGTGGTATTTGGCCGTAGAGGTGCAGGTAAGTCCAGTTTAGTTCTGTATGCGTGTAATAACGCACGACGCGAAAACATTCCGTTTGTATGGATTGCGTTACAACAATATCGGGGCCGTGACGACTTGATGGTGATTCCTCAGGTGCTCTACGAGTTGATCGAGGGAATCGCGGCCTACGAATCGATCGATATTGAACGGATAGAAAAGTTGCGTAAGATCGTAAACGCCCTTGAAGATAAAGAAGGCGATCTGACTCGCAAAGATATCGACATTGTTCTACCTAGGATCGCGAGGGAGCTCCTGCCGTTTGTACGCGAGAACGGGAAATTTTACATTTGCATCGATGATTTACATCTTCTGGACAAGTCCCTTCAGCCATATTTTCTGTCTGCGTTCTACTCGTTTGCTCGTGGTAATCACATTTATTTAAAGATTACAGCGATCGAGAATTTCGCGAGGTTGTACGATGAAAATGCACGCGAAGGGCTGCAACCGCCCGGCGATGCGCAGATAATCCGGCTGGATTACAATCTAGTAAATCCAAAGGCCGCGCACGATCACTTGCAACGAGTGTTAAATGGATACGTTCAGTACGCAGGTATACCAAGCTTGGCCAGCCTTTTTGGCAACAACGTTCTCGAACGCCTCGTGTGGGTAGCGGCCGGCGTTCCACGCGACGCCCTTTACATCTTCCGGCAGGCGATCGGCAAGGCGAGAACTGCTGGGCGTAAGATGATCGCAGTGACTGATATCAACATGGCCGCCGCTGAATCGCTCACCGAGAAGGAAAGTTACATAAATGACGATGCGGCAGCAGAGTCATCTCAAATTCGTGCAGCAATTGATGACATTAAACAGTTTTGTCTGAAAACAAGCCGTTGCAATGCGTTCTTGGTACATATCGACGCTAACGATCCGAGATACAACATTATAAAGAAGGTTTCGGACTTGCGTTTTCTGCACGTACTTCATCCCGGCATCACGCCCGAGAAAGCTGGTGAAAAGTATGAAGCACTTATGCTCGACTACGCTTTCTACACAGGGTTTCGAAAGGCTCCTAGCGTAAAGGAGTTCAAATCACAGCCAGAACAGCCATTAGCAAAAGAACTGCGTCAGCTAGATCGATACCCCTATGAATCACGACTCCCCGAACCGACTTGATCCACGTTTAGAGTGGAGTTGGCACGGTTGCTGTGTCGAGCAGTCGAGAGAATCGCTTGTCGAATCTCGGGCGATATCGCGGCCCAGATCTCCATCAATTGGCGGAGCAGCTCGTCATTTTTATTTGCTCCACCCAAGACTGCCGCCGCCGCGTCCGAAACGTCCGGTTCCCCAGCGTTTTCGATGGTAGTGGCATTCCTACCGGGAGACGAACGTTAATCGTTGTCGCCGCCAGCGCGCACCGGCGGCCGACACCGGAGCCGCTTTCTCATTTTCTGGCATTCTCCGCCCCATCGACCGGAGAGCCCAATCGGAAGCGTGTCCCTCATCGCTCGGCTTTCGAGTAAACGTCGAGAGAATGCCCTCCGGCTTGCAATCTTCTACAAGCGTTGCACTGAAACTCTTCAATGGGTGTCGATGAGCGGTTCGGGACTCGATATAGTACAATAAACCCGCCCTCCGATGATCGCGATCAATATGCCACATTGATCGCGACAAATACGCCACATCCCCTGTGGCGATCACGTGTCGCCCTGATTCGCTAGTGGGGGGCGGCTCCGCCAGGGTCAGGTCTTGTGTTCGGTGTTCAGGCGTAGCACAACTTCGATCTCCCTTGCCTGGCGTCTCCAATTCGACGATTCGTTGTAGCGTGCTTCCGCTCTTCTAACCAGATTGGAAACACTGTCGGTGCCCTCAAGGCCGAACCGAGGCCCAAGCTCCCGTAGCGTTGCCCCTGACCATCGGCGACAAAGCCATGCGGCCATGTCACGACCGGCCGCAGCACTGCGGAACTTCGCGTACTCCGAAGACTTCACACCATGAGCGGAGGCCGTCGCCTCAATAATTTCCACCGCACTGACGTTCTTGATACGCCGAGTCGTACTGCGGTGGCGATGTTCATCACTGCCTTCGGCTAGTCGAACCATGCCGGATTCGCTGGGGTCAGGCCTTGTTTCCGATGTTCAAACCCAATTCGGTTTCAATCGTCTGTTTTCTTATTATCATCGCTCGCTTCTTCAATTGGACTTCCGCAGTTCGCGTCAAGTTGGAAACGCTACCAGTGCCGCTCAGACCGAAAAGCGGACCCAATTCTGGTAGCGTCGCGGATGTCCATCGACGACAAAGCCAAGCCGCCAGTGCGCGACCCGGGGCGCCGCTACGATACACTGCATATTCTGAGGCGTCACAACCAAACTCTTTGGCCGTCGCATCCAAAATCGATTGAGGTTCCACACGCCGCAGCTTGCGGTTTCGCGGGGTTCCGTTTTCCGTACCGTCACCCGCCAAAGCGATCATGCGGTTCAGGAAGTCTGCGCTGCCGAAGACCCACTCGCGAAGGTGGGTCTTGAATGGATCTTCGATGCAATCGATGCCTTCCTCGACATACTTGCGATAGGCCGCGGTCGCGTTCTTTCCGCCGTTTTGCCCCTGCCAGTACGCATGGTGGTCATCGTAGGCAACCCAGGGCAACCGATTGGATTTTCGGCAATATCCTGGATAAGAACTATGGGGCCAACTTTCCGGGTGATCGACCAACGGACGAGTGCCGCTGACGCAGTTCAAGTGAATGTATCGCGAAAGTGTCCAGAAGTAACCTCCATCCTCGACGAGCAGAGCTTTGTAGCGACCTTGAAATAAGTGACCCGTTCTTTGGTTGCGTTTGGCATACCAGTTTGCGTAGCCGGACAGCCAGTGCTGCATGCCCGAAGCCAAGTTCGGTAATGGCGTCTGCACAAGAGCGTGAATGTGATTTGGCATCCAGCAAAAGGCCAAAACCTTCCACTGCGACCGTTCGACCTCGTCAGCGAGTCCTTTGGTGAACCGATCATAGTGTCCCTGATCGTGAAACAGTGTTCGTCGACCATCACCGCGTGTGATGACGTGGTAGATCGCACCTGGGAACTGAATTCGCGGCGGACGGGGCATGGCCATCTCTCCCTGTAGTTGCGCATTCAGCAAGATAACCAAATCGAACATCGGAAACAAGGCCTGACCCCGGCGAAGCCCTCCCACCATGGGGATCCGATTGGTGGAATAGATCCAACGGGTATGTTCATCGCAGCAATGGTCAATACGCTCATATCGAGCTACAACGGCGTGAAGGCAGACGTTGCTGCTGCTGCGGTTTCTGCAAAGGCACTCACCACTGCGACAACGATCGCCGAAGTCTGGTCAGCATTGAGTGGACTGGCTATTGCCGTGAATTCAATTCACGACACACTTACCATCGCTTTCACGGCTCTTGATCTTCTAAACATTGATCCTGCTGATATTCGAGAACTTGGTGACAAGGTGAGGCAGAGTATCGACTTCACAAATGTCACCGGCGTGGATGTTGGGTTCGATATGCCTAGGCCGGTGGAGATTGAGCTTCCCGTAAAGCTTCGTGGAAAACTCGGCTTACTATTTAAATCGGCTGATGGGATTACGCTCGGGAAAGCCTCGGAAACACTTGGAGAACTGGGAGCGGCGGCATTGCTACAGGCGATCGGCATGGAAAACAAGGACGTGCCTGTTGGATACCACGGATTTGACGGGGTATTCTATGAACCTCAGTCTGAACGTTATGTCATCATGGAGGCAAAAGGAAACTCTTCACAGCTTCAGAAACGCGCAACGGGCTGGCAGATGCGAGACAAGTGGATTAACACTCGAATTGAGAAGATGGCCAAAAAAGGGTTTGGTGGAGACATCAAAGAGTTTGCCAGAGAAAATGATCGGGTACGCATGGGTACGAAAAAGATGTGGGCCATCGTCTCGAAAACCTCTGTAGATGATAATAATAAGGTGAAATTTCATTTCCGAGTGCGATCTTACGGCGGTATCTCTGAACGAGCTTCTGATCGTTGGGGTGCTCCCTTAGACTGAGAAAGGAACAAATTTTATGAATAGCGAGAACCTTCGTGAAATCGGTGAGGATGCGATTGAGTGCCTCGATGAATTTGGCGGGAAATATTCTGATGTGGTCGAAAAGGAAACTCCTGGTGCACCATCAATGCCGTCTGACTATGGTCGTAGACGAGATCTGCTTCATTTGTTTCTTCTTTCGCAAGTAAAATATTTTATGCCCGAGATAACGGAGCGCGCGATCGAAGATATCAGCGCGGAAGGTGCTGAACTTGCTGTAGACTACTTTTACGGCGACTGGAGAGAGGATTTTGACAAGAATGACCTGTTTGAAGCACCTTGGATTGATGAGTTGCGTTTTGGACTAGTATTAGCCGTATTGTGTTCCAAGCCAGATGTTTTCCGGAGGCTTATTGAGTTTCCGTTTGAAGAGTTAAACTTGGATACTGGTGGTTGGGAGCTGAGTAAATCTGACATCCAGTACTACATCGACTTTTGCAACAGTATTAGCAGCGGTGTCTTCGGCATGTCGGGTTCACTTAAAGGCAAGCGACCAAAGATGCTAGCTCACTTGTTAAAGCAAGTTTTTGACTCGAACGACATTGAGTTTCAAACCAAGCTTGAAACTTATTTAATCTGGTTTAAGCGAAATGAGTTTGATGGTCGTGGCAACCTCTTGGTTTCGTTGGACGCGAGCATCCTGGTCGGTTTTGCGCGAAGTCGGGGCCTTAAGTTCTCCATACCTGAACATCTTGAGGACATGATTTTGGAGCAGAAATAGCAGAAAGGTGCGCAGAGAAATCAAACGGGACGAAGGCCTCGCCAGGGTCAGGCCTGAATGGCACTTAATCGATGCAAGTCTTACTTCTCATTGGGTTTATATCTTCGTCTTGGCTTCTGCATGAGCTTGTAGTTTTTGGGCCGCCGTTTTTTGCGTCTCGGTTCATATCGATCCGGTCGATTACCAACCGTGTGAGAGCGGCAGCACGCATAGAGTATCGCGCAGAGGTCGGATTCGCTTTTAATCATGCATAGCATCGGTAGTATCTCAACGAAGCTTGAGAGCGTTGCCTTGAAGCTTAGCTGCCAAGGTTCAACCTCGGCCTCCAACGCAGCTTCGACCATCAACTGACGAATCAAGTTGTAAGCTAACATGTGAGCACGGACTTCATTACGCACACGATGCGGCTTCTTGCAACGAAGATGATCCATTTGCATCACCGTTTTCAGGCTGCGCAGATTTAGCTCGGCCTGCCAACGGCGACGATAAAGCGAAGCGAGTTCCTCGCGGCAGTATCTTTCCGCGTCAAGCAAGGACGTGTGAACAATGATTTCGCGTGTGCGAAAACCTTTCGTCTTAACGCGAATCCGAATCTCACGAATCTCAATGGATTTCGGATAACTCAGGTATTCTTCAAGGCTCATCCACGGACGACGATCAGGTCGCTCAAGGACAATGATGTGGTCATCTTTGCCAAGGCGTCTGCCAGTACGGAAGTCACTCGATCGCATATGATGCTTCCTTACTACCACGTGGACTCCGCGTTTCATCCCACGCGCCATGTCAAACCAACCGGCATAAGCTCGATCGGCGAGGAATACATCGTCTTTTCCAAGGCAATCCTCAATCTCGCGATAGAGGCTTATCTCGCCAGTTTGCTTGCCACGATATTTTCCCATAGCCATTTGAAGGACCACCCCAGAGCCCAATGCAAACATGACCACCATTCGGGCGATCGGTTGCCCGCATCCTGTGGCCTGTGCCTTTTGCTGAGGATACTCCGCTTGGTTCGCTAGAGTGTCTTCCATGGTGACGGTCGTTCCATCTGCAGTTACCACTCGATGGCCGTTCCAGCGCCAATTTCCAGGCGTTGAAGCCTCAATTTCGCGTCCGCTTTGGATGACAAGTCGCTGCATCGAATCTTCATCGAGTTTGTCTCTCGCGATGCAGTAGGCTCCTGTTTCTGCTGAACATGCCGATAGCCCACTGGCAACACGGTGTACGATCAAACGAGCAACGGCAGCGACGCAGCCGTGGTCGATGCTCATCACTTGGGAGAGAAACACCCATAGCGTGACTGACGTGTTGTAGATTCGTGCCGAATCTAAAACGGCACTTGCATCACCGAACACTGCCTGGATAGTCTTTTTGGAGATGAGCGATAGTAAAAAAGGATCACTAGAACGACGGGCCTGTTCGACGCGACTGCGTAGCGAGTTGAAGTTAGGATGAGACACGAGGCGCTTCCTTGCGATGAGTGTATGGGAGTTGAGATACCCAAACCAATCGCAAGTGAAGCGTCTTGCTGTCAATCCAACTTAACCCTTTGCCACTTTACAACTTGCGTCGATTAAGTGCCATTCGGGTCAGGTCTTGTGTTCGGTGTTCAGCCAAGCGAATCGATCGACGGAAAGTAGGATGGTCTGATTCAGTGCTGCGGTGGCCGACACCGGAGCTCTTTCTTGCACGCTCCAATTTCATCGACTGGAGGGTCCAATCGGAAACGCGTCCCTCAACGCCGGCATTTGAGTAAGCGGCGAGAGAATGACGTCCGGCTTGCAAACTTCTACAAACGTTGCACTGAAACCCTTCAATGGATGTCGAAAAACGGTTCGGAACTCTATATATTACAATCGACTCGCCCTCCGATGAGCGTGACTAATATGCCACATTCCCCGTGGCGATCACTTGTTGCCTTGATTTGCTCGTGAATCCCACCGATCAATTGAAAGGTCACGCGGAACGCACAATACGCTGGCTCGATCCCGTGCTATATCCCGTGCTATATCCCGTGCAATGTAACAAACGGCTCCTTCATGACTGTGTTTACCCCGACACGTATCCGCGACACCACTGGATCGATCGATCGCACCGTAGCAGCCAATGCGACGGCGGCGGTTTCCTTCTATTGCCATCTGACGGCTGGCGTGCAGGCGCCACGCGTCATCCAGGTTGTTCCTACGTCGGTCGCCGCGCTGGGCATTGCGCTCGTCTTGTCTTTCGTTTCGCCCTGTGTGGCGGAGACCGATGATGGTAGCGCGGACCCGGCGGTGCTGCGGGCCGACGCCGAGAAGACATTCAAAACAAAGGTCGGGCCTTTCGTCAATAAGTACTGCATCAGTTGCCACGGGCCGCGACCCGAGGCGGGCATCAATCTTCAGGCGGCGCTGAAGAGTCCCGGCGGCGCGTCCTCGTCCTTGCATTGGAAGAAGGCGGTCGCGAACGTCAAAGTGCATGACATGCCGCCCGACTATGCGGACGAAATCCCAACCGATGAAGAACGCCGCCAATTCATCACGTGGATCGGCAAGCTCAAGTACATGGCCCCGCGCGACCCGGGCGCTTTCGTGATCCGTCGTCTGAGCAAGGTGGAGTTCGGCAACACGCTGCGCGACCTGTACGGCGTGAACCCTGCGATCGCTGATAGCCTTCCCGAGGAGGTCGTCGGGGAGGGGTATCTCAACTCGATCTCACCGCTGCAGTCGGAGTTGTTTCTCGACATCGCCAATAAGGTGGTCGAACAGGTCGTAGCACCGGATGGCCAGCCGCCCAGCGAAGTACAGAAACGGCTGTTTGGAGACACGCCCTCCAAGGCCGCCGATTTTCGCGACGCGGCCCGTCAAGTTGCGCGCTCGCTGGCTCGCGATGCTTACCGTCGGTCTCCCACCGAAGCAGAGTTGGATGTATTGGTAAGCGTCTTCGACCTCGGTCGCGAGAACAAACTTGGTTACACCGCGTCGCTGAGCCTGATGTGGAAGGCGGTTCTCGTTTCTCCGCAGTTCCTCTTCATCACGCCAGCCGAGGAAGTCGACTCGAAGGACGCGATCGTGCCGCTGGACGACTATCAATTGGCCGCCCGTCTTTCCTACCTATTGTGGTCGGCGCCGCCCGACGCCGAATTGTCTGCACTCGCGGACCAGGGCAAACTGAACGAGCCTGAAGTGCTGCGTGCCCAGGTGGCGCGGCTGCTGGAGCACGACCGATCGCGGGCGCTGTTCGACGGCTTCGGCGCCCAGTGGCTGGGCGTGAGTGGGCTGGAGCGCCAGTCGTTTGACCCGGACGTTTTCCCACAAATGACCGCCGCGTTACGCACGGCGATGCTGGAAGAAGCACGCCTGTTTTTCCAGAGCATCGTGCGCGAGAACCAGAGCGTACTGCGGTTCGTGGACAGCGACTACACCTTCGTCAATGAGCCGCTCGCCGAGTTATACGGGCTTGAGCAACCCATTGAAGGCTCCACCATGCGTCGGGTTAAGTTGGCGAACCCCAACCGAGG
>NZ_ANOG01001083.1 GCF_000346295.1 Rhodopirellula maiorica SM1
GTGAGCCTGCCGGAGGCGATGGTGTAATCTCGCAGCCGAATACCGCCGTTTTTTTAACCGCCTTGTTCCTATCCCCACTTGTAATTACCAAGATCGGCCACTAACTTACTGAGAATGATTCGCATTAGCAGCGAATCGTTTCGACGAAGCAAGCGATGGGCCCTTAGGGGGCTCTCTAGCCAGCCACGGTCGATCCACCCCTGAAAAAACGACTCGCCAAGTGGCGTTTCGTTGTGCTTTCAGGGTCGATCCCTACCTCGTGAGCCAACTGGCTGGAGATTTTTCTATGTTGTGTTATTTATGTCGATCGATTCACCGCACGCGGCTGCAGTCGAAGTGTTCGCGGATGCGGGGGCTGAGCTTTGGTCCATTGGTATCCAATCGTAATGCATTTACGCTGGTTGAGCTGCTGGTTGTGATCGCCATCATTGGCGTGCTGGTCGGGCTGCTACTGCCCGCTGTGCAAGCCGCTCGCGAAGCGGCGCGTTCGATGCAATGTAGCAACAACTTGAAACAAATCGGGCTCGGTTTGCACAACTATGCATCGACCTATAACGGCAAGTTTCCTAACAATGGTTACTCGTGGCCCAGCGGTTACCCGAGTGACTATTCTCCGTTTGCAAAAATCTTGCCGTTTCTCGAGCAAGCGAGCCTGCAAGATCTGATCGATTTCGATATCTACATGGGGCATCCGGCGACGGCTGATCTGCCGGCGGGACTCCATGAAGCCGCCGGCACCCGCGTCCCGACCTACGAGTGTCCGAGCGACATTAACGCCGCCTTGCACTGGTTGTCCATGCCGTCGGGGGCATCGATTCAGATCGCGGGAACCAGCTATGCGATGAATCAGGGCAGCGGTTTGGATGGCGTGTTTCATCCTGGAAACGGTACGAAGTCGGACGGCTTGTGCTGGATCGATGCGAAGGTTGGATTCCGAGACATCTTGGATGGGACAAGCAACACGATCGTGTTTGCTGAAACGCTGATTGGCGGCGCAATTGATCAAGCCACCGCGACGCCGGTGATGGATCCCGATTTTTATCGAGCATCGACGTCCGCAGCGGATACCACCGTCGCGAATCTCTCGGACTCGGGAAACATCGCCGATGTGCAGAGCTATATCACGGCATGGAATGGCGATCGCAACCATTATTGGCTGCGTGGCAGCGTTCCCAACGGGCCCGTCATCAACGGGCGTTTGAGCCCCAATAGTCCGATTCCCGATATGGTGCGAGGATCGTCCAAGATCACGGCCGCCCGCAGTAATCACACCGGATTGGTAAAGGTTTGTTTGGCCGATGGCAGCGTGCGAACCGTGACCGATTCGATCGATCGCACCGTATGGCACGCCAGCTGGACCCGACACGGCCATGAAGTCAAAACGGTATCGTCTGAATGAGCATCGACACCATGGATCCGGCGCCAACGAACGTGGCGGTCAAGAAGCCACTTCGAAAAAAGCGAAGCCGACGCTCGGCTTGGTTGCGGCTGCTGATCCATTCGCACTGGATGAGTTCCGCGATCAGTTTGGTGGGCATGATACTGTTCGCCTTCACCGGCATCACGCTGAATCATGCGTCACAGATCGAAACAGAACCGGTCATCGAAAACCAATTGGTCGAGTTGCCAACACGATTGCAACCACAGCTTCGTGTTGCCGAGGATACCCAATTGGCAGTGCTGCCGAGCGAAGTTGCGAGCTGGTTGAGTGATCAGTTCGCGATTTCCATCGGGGTCCGCGAAGCCGAGTGGTCTGCCGACGAAGTTTATCTTTCGTTGCAGGGACCGGGATCCGATGCCTGGATCGCGATTGATCGAGAAAGCGGCGAAGTTGAATTTCAATCGACGAGCCGCGGCTGGATCGCGTATTTGAACGATTTACACAAAGGCCGACACACGGGTACGGCTTGGATGTGGTTCTTGGACGTGTTCGCGGTTGCGACGCTGGTGTTCTGCATCACGGGATTGCTGTTGCTGTATGAACGTGCCGGAAACCGCCGATCGACTTGGCCACTCGTCGCGATTGGTTTGGTCGCGCCGTGGATTCTGATTCTGTTGTTCATTCACTAAAAAAATCGACACCGAAAAATCTAACACTGAGACATTCGATGAAATACCTCTGCCTGTTCTTTCTATCTTCGGTCTGCGTTCTCGCTGTCACCGCAAGTGAGCCGGATTCCACCAAGCTGGAAGTCAGCGTTGAGATCCCGCAGTTGAATGTGTCGGAATATCACCGTCCCTACGTCGCCGTCTGGGTCCAAGACACGAACCGGAAAGTGGTTGCGAACCTTGCCGTGTGGTACCAGCTGACTGGCAAAACGGAAGGCGAAGGCACGAAATGGCTTCCTGATTTACGGCAATGGTGGCGACGCTCGGGCCGTAGTCTCGAATTGCCCGTCGATGGTGTGTGCGGTGCAACGCGTCCAGCCGGCAAGCACACGTTGCAGTTCGCCAGCAACGACAAGCGTCTCGCCTCACTAAAACCGGGCGACTACGTGCTTGTGATCGAAGCGGCACGTGAAGTGGGTGGACGTGAACTGCTGCAGATTCCTTTCACTTGGCCCACAAAGTCCTCCATTGAAGAAGAAGTCGCTGGCGAAACCGAACTCGGTAAAGTCTCGCTATCGATAACCCCATAACCATGTAGGCAGGAGTCATTGGGTAAACATCCCATCGACCGATTGGGAAAACGCTGTGAAGCATTTATTCGTAGCGAAACTCGCAGAGAGTTTCGGTTTCACTGGCGTAGCCGAAAGTCTCTGCGACTTTCGCAACAGTTAATTCGCGTTTTCCCCATATCCAAAAATGCTTCACAGCGATCGCCAACGCGGCTGTTTCGCGGAAGATCTCCTGCCTCGTTGCTTCGCAGTAAAAACAATCACCAGATGCACATGACGAAAAAGATTGCACCTCGATTGCGTCATGTGTGATCACAGTCTTTGTAGTCCCAGAACCCGCCCTCACCACTTGGAGTAAACGAAATGTCTCGATTTTTGCTTTCCGCCGCGTTCATTGTCACCCTTGCCGTACCGAGTTACGCACACAAAGTTTGGCTGCGACCTTCGCAAACGGTTCTGTCCGGGGCGGAGCCCTGGGTTACCGTCGACGCCGCCGTCTCGAACGACCTGTTCTACTTCAATCATTTCCCACTGAAGCTCGACGGACTGGTGATTACGGCTCCCGATGGCGAACCTGTCGAAGGCCAGAATCTGGCGGTTGGCAAATACCGCAGTGTCTTTGACCTTCCTCTGACGCAACAAGGCACTTATCGAATCGCGGTGGTCAATGACGGTGCGTTCGCAAGCTATGAACATGGGGGAGAGCGACATCGACTGCGTGGCAATGCCGCATCGCTTGAGAAAGAGATTCCCGCGGACGCCACCAACGTCCGAGTCACCGAGAGCATCGGCCGCATCGAAACGTTTGTGACCAACGGCGCCCCATCTGATGAAGCGTTGCAGCCCACCGGGAAAGGCATAGAATTGATCCCGATCACCCATCCGAATGATCTTTACGCGGGTGAGGAAG
>NZ_ANOG01001084.1 GCF_000346295.1 Rhodopirellula maiorica SM1
TTTACGGTGCAGCCCCAGGCAGAAACATGGACCGACTCTACAGGCAAATTCTCGATCGATGCAAAGTTCATCGGCGTTGAGGGCCAGAGCATCGTTTTGCTCAAGGACAATGGGACCAAGATCAGTGTTCCGATTGCTCGGCTAAGTCTCGACAGTCGCAATCAGGCTCGCAAGGCATACGGCCAAATGACAAACCAGCTGAAACAGCCTGTGACACCAACTGCGGCGTCCGCTTCCGCTGTCGCCCCCACAGTGAATCGAACGTTGGATTTTGAACCGCCGACGCCGCTACCGGTCGATCCGATGCCAGCGTTTCCCGACAATTTGTCCGTTCGTGAAACCATTGACTTTGCGAAGCAACAAATTTTGGCCGGCCATCCCGAGGTGCTGTGGTATGCATTACCGGCTGAGATGCGTGCCACGTTTGACGACGACCGTTTTCGCAGCGAGGTCAGTCCGTTCATCGACCAGAGCACCGCTTTGCAATCCCAAGTTGAACCGGTGGTGTTTAAAGCCATCGAAGTCTTGGTCACCAAGAAACCTTTCGTGCTTGGCTCGCCCTTGCTGGAACAGGTCCCGGCCGAGGCCATGCCGCAAATCGAAAACGCCTACGATCCTGCAGTCGGCGTCCTCTACGAGCTGGTTGATTTCGCTTTTTCAATGGAGTTGACGGGGGACCGCACGCTGACGCAAGCGATCAACTATCACGGCCCGCGGATTGGCGGTCACCTGAAGCCGTTGTTCCAACTAGTCCCTCCAGGCATAATCGATCAATTCCTTGACTCGTTGACGATTGAGCAGATCGATGATGACCACGCCATCGTTCGTGTGCCACAAGCCGAAGACGCAGGACCCCAAAACGACTTTAGTTTTGAATTCACATCGCGAGAGACCAAATTGGTGCGGGTCTCGCAGCGGTGGGTCACGGAAGAACAGTTTGAACAATGGAACGAACTGAAAACGAAACTTGAATCGGGCGATCTGAAGCAGTCAATGGAACAGGCGACACAAGAGAACGCCGAAAACATGCAGGGAGCGGCGATGATGGTCGGCATGTTCACCGGCATGGCAAACACAGTGCTAGATTCTTTGCTGGCGGCGGAGTCGCAAGAGGAGTTTAATCAAGCGATCGCCCAAGCATCCGCGATGGCCAATTTTGGGGCGGGCAGCGATACCGATTCCAGTGGCCCCGAGATGAAACTTGAGTTTAGCGGCAACGACAATATCCAATTCGAAATCTCTGAATCAATGGAGAGTTCGGCAGGCGACTCCGACTCGGCATCGGTCCCTTCAGGGCCAGCACCGGAGGGATGGACACTGGATCTTACCGAAGTGGAAATACCGTCGAGACCGGCCTCCGGTGTAGCTGCGGGTTCCCCCACGACAATCAACAAAGCGACGATTCGCGATGGGATCCTGCATTTGGCTCACCGCGAAGGAAATGACGACCTTCATGAGTGGATCATCTTTACCTTTTTGGACGAAGGCGAGAAACCCGACGGCAAGACGTTTGACATCAACCCAAATTCTGGCTTCTCTTCGCCTCATGTGCATTTCCGCAACGCCACTGCCGAGGGTGGACTCGATTCCGACGTCTTCATGAGCGAATACGCGATGAAGTTAGAATTCGGCCAAGCGACGGGCGGAAAACTGCCAGGCAAAATCTACTTGTGTTTGCCGGACGCGAAAAAGAGTCTCCTACGAGGCACGTTCACCGCCACGATCGAAAATTGACGAGCAGCAGTCCTCCTCAAACCCAATGCATCGGCGAGATTGGCAGTGCTGGATACCTGTATTGGAACCTGGCAAAATGATGGATGGGCAAAATGATTAAAAACCGATGCCCTCCACGCTGGAAATCATTTTGCCAAACAATCAATCTGCCATTCCCGCTTGCGAAAGCTACCGCCGTCACCCTTCTCTTCTTTTGTTCCATCTTCTGTCGTCCCTTGGCACCAGCGATTTATAAGTGCTGGAAGTCTGGCTCCCTTGGCTTCCGCCGGGCTTGCCCCGGTCGGTGCGGCAACTGGCCGCTACCAAAGTAGATGGCATTGGGCGTGAGCCCGGGGAATCCAACACAAACACGATTCCAAAGCCCCGAAGGGCAACGCTGTGAAGCATTTTTCCCGTATAGGGAAAACGCAAATTAACTGTAGCGAAAGTCGCAGAGACTTTCGGCCACGTGAGTAAAACCGAAACTCTCTGCGAGTTTCGCTACGAAAAAATGC
>NZ_ANOG01001085.1 GCF_000346295.1 Rhodopirellula maiorica SM1
ATGGGACCAGCTTTTGTTTGTCGATCGCGGAAACTGGCCACCAACTTCTTTTGCTCTTCCACATTGCTTGCGAGATAAGCATCACGATGCTCTTTGCTTAGCAGTCGCTCCACGACGTTCACACTGCGGCTTGCATCGAGCACATGGATCACCGGTCCATCGTAGGCCGGACAAATCTTGACCGCGGTGTGTTTGGCACTGGTGGTTGCGCCGCCGACCAACAATGGCATCGTCATTCCCGCACGTTTCATTTCGCGTGCGACATGGGTCATCTCATCCAGACTTGGCGTGATCAAACCACTCAGCCCGATCATGTCCACGTCTTGCTTGACCGCTTCTTCCAAAATCCGCTCGGCCGAAACCATTACGCCCAAATCGATGACTTCGTAGTTATTGCACTGCAACACCACGCCGACGATATTTTTACCGATATCGTGCACATCGCCTTTGACCGTGGCGATCAAGAACTTGCCTCGCGCGGCATCATTTTCGGTCCCCGCGAGTCGTTTCTCCTCGTCCATGTACGGTTCTAAATAGGCGACCGCCTTCTTCATCACCCGCGCACTCTTGACGACTTGCGGCAAAAACATCTTGCCGGCGCCAAACAAATCGCCCACGACTTTCATGCCGTCCATCAAAGGTCCTTCGATGACTTGCAGGCACTTGTCAAAGTGCAGCCGAGCCTCTTCGGTGTCTTCGGTAATGTACTTGTCGATCCCTTTGATCAGCGCGTGTTCGATCCGCTTGGCAACCGGTTGCTCACGCCATGCGAGATCTTCACCCGATTTCTTTTTGCCGCCGCCTTTGACGGTTTCCGCGAATTCGAGCATCCGATCGGTCGCGTCGGGGCGGCGATTCAGCAGCACATCCTCGACATACTCGAGCAGATCCTTGGGCACCTCTTCATAGACTTCCAACTGTCCGGCGTTGACGATCCCCATGTCCAAGCCAGCCTTAATGGCATGGAACAAAAACGCACTGTGGATCGCTTCGCGAACGGGATTGTTTCCACGGAAACTGAAGCTGATGTTGCTGACTCCGCCGCTCGTCTTTGCACCGGGACATTCCTTTTTAATTCGTGCGACGGCGTTGATAAAGTCAACGGCATAATTGTTATGCTCTTCCATGCCCGTCGCAACGGTCAGGATATTCGGATCAAAGATGATGTCTTCGGGTGGAAAATTGATTTTCGTGGTAAGCAAGTCGTAGGCGCGTTTGCAAATCCGCACCTTGCTTTCTTCATCAGCCGCCTGGCCTTCTTCGTCAAACGCCATGACCACCGCGGCGGCACCGTATTGGCGAACCAAACGCGCCCGACGCAGGAACTCTTCCTCGCCATCTTTCAGCGAGATTGAGTTAACGATCGCTTTCCCTTGGACATTGCGAAGTCCCGCTTCGAGCACTTCCCATTTACTGCTGTCGATCATCACCGGCACGGCGGCAACCACCCCATCCCCCGCGATCAGACGCAAAAAACGCTCCATCGCGGCCACGCCATCGAGCATCCCTTCGTCAAAGTTGACATCGATGATCGTCGCCCCGTTTTCAACTTGCTCGCGGGCAATATCGACCGCTTCTTCGTATTTGTCTTCGCGGATCAAACGAGCAAACTTTTTGCTGCCGGCAACGTTGGTTCGCTCGCCGATCATGGTGAACGGAATTTCAGGACGCATCACCATCGGCAGCTGGCCGGACAACCGGGTGTAAACCGGTCCGTGGGTTTCCTGTTTCGGCTTACACCCTTTGACGCGTTCCGCCATCGCGCGAATGTGATCCGGGGTCGTGCCACAACATCCGCCCAAAATATTCAGCCAACCATTGTCGGCGTACTCGCCCACCTTATCGGCCATCGCCTTGGGACCGAGATCGAATTCGCCCATCTCATTGGGCAAGCCCGCATTGGGGTGACACGAGATCGGGATCTCGGCGACATGCGAAAGCTCTTCGATATGTGGCCGCATCACATCGGGCCCAAGGGCACAGTTCATGCCGACCGACAACAGAGGAAAATGATTGATGGCGGTCCAAAACGCTTCGACGCTTTGCGCGCTGACGAACGTACGTCCACCGTCACCAAACGTGCCGCTGGCCATCACCGGAACGCGGCGGCCACCGGCATCAAAGAAGTCTTGGATCGCGAACAAACACGCCTTCAAGTTCAGCGTGTCGATGGCGGTTTCGGGCAACAGGATATCGACGCCGGCGGCAACGAGCGAGTTGACCTGGGCACGATAGCTGTCGACCATCTCTTCAAACGTCGCACCACGGTGAGCCGGGTCTTCCTCGGTGCTGATCGCCAACTGTTTCGTGGTGGGTCCAATCGACCCGGCGACAAAACGGGGTTTATCCGGAGTCCGTTCGGTCCACTCGTCCGCCGCTTTGCGTGCACAAGCCACCGCGGCGTGGTTGATTTCATCGACCAATTCAAGCGGCAGCCCAAACTCGATCATCCCGACCGGCGAGGCCCCGAAGGAGTTGGTTTCGACGATGTCGCTGCCCGCTTCGTAGTAGGCCGCATGGATCGCGGTGATCTTGTCGGGGTGGGTCAGACAAAGAATATCCGAAAAATTCTTCAAATCTTTTTTGGGGTCGTGATCGGCAAATCGCTCGCCTCGCACCCCCGCCTCGTCCAAACCGAGACGTTGGATCATGGTCCCCATCGCCCCATCGAGCAGCAGAATCCGCTCGCGTAGGAGTTCGGAAATAACAGATTGAGTCGTTCCAGTTTGAAGCATTGTGCCGCGTATTTTTAGCGAAAAATGGCAGGGGGAAGCATTTGCAGGACACGTATCTTCGTTTCCTGTTCGCAGTTTCACAAGGTGATGCCTCACTCAGCGAGCAAAATCCCCTGGTTTGCTGGCATTACGGTTTGCAGGCATTAAAAGCTGTCATTTCATCTTGATCAATCGTCAGAGTTTGTCTATTCCGCAGATTCCTAAAGATCATCCATGTCGCGTACCGATCTAGTCCTGTAGGGGATCCGATCCGGCTCGCCATGTTTGTCAGTAATGCTTGAAACGCCTCGCACTCGTGTATCAGGAAGATCACATGACCGTCTCGCAAAAAGCCACGCAAGACGTCAGACGCTCACCCGTCAGAGCGGCAGACGAACGCTCGATGGGCGACGAGCACGCAGCCACCGCATTGCCGCCCACGTTGTTTCAGCTCAAGAATTTGACGCCGAGCAAGTTGGCGAGCCCGACATCGACCTCACCGACATCGATCTCGAGCGAGTCGGAAACGCCGATGGCAGCTCCGCAAACGGTCACGCCGGCGGCATCGCCATCGCAGCCCAACGAATTGCATGCCGCCGAGAATCCGACGCCCACAAACACCTGCGACGCTCCCGCTGAAGCAGTGCCGACGAAAGCTGCGCCCCACAACGCTCCCATTTCGGCGTCGCCACGATCGTCCGCTGCAAGTATTGCGTCAGAGATTTTCGTAAGTTCCGAGTCCCCTGCGAAGACCAACGCTCCCACCGTCACACTTGCGGATCAGTCCAACAGCCGAAATTGGCAACAAATGATCAGTGCCAATGCGCTGGTCATTGCCATGCTGCTACTTGTGATTGTGTTTGCTGTGAAAGTCAGCCGCCGAGCGACCGAGTCGACAAGCGAACCCGCCATAGCGGATTCGCAAATAAGCGACCTGCTTCCTCCCGAAGATTTGGTGGTGTTTGCCGATGAAAACTTGGGTACCGAATCCGCACGCCACGAAAAAACGAAACCGGCCACTCCGCCGGCGGCAAAAGCAAACGCCGCCTTGATGGCACCGGAATCGCCTTCCGCCAAAATCGCAGCCGCCGAAGTCGATGTCCCCGCCCCCAAAGACGATCCGAAGTTGTCCGCAGGTACGCCAGCCAACACGGTCAGCGCCCCTGGCGGTATCGATCCAGCGATCGCGGCGTTGAACGCAACCGTTCACTCGCACAAGGCACCGACGTCCAACGTTTCCACCTCGACGCCGCAGCCGACCAGCGCTGCCTCCCCAAACGGAACGGTCAACGCTTCCCAACCGCTGCATTCCGACTTGCCTGATTTGTCGGCCGCCAAACCGACTTCGATCAATGCATCGGCACCGTCAACGCCGCAAGAATCCGCCACCCCGCGTGGCATCAGCAACTGGGAACAGTACTTGCCATCGCAGCCAACTGCGAACTAGATCATCTGCGTCGTGAACTCGCATCACCCTCACCTAACGACATCAAGCTTCAAAATTTCACCGCTCGGTAAGAACCATGACTGCTAACAACCAGGCCTTTGTCAAAGCCTTTGCCAGACGAAACCGCAACGCGGATGCAAATTCGTCCCACCAGCAGAATCTGGCTGACGTGGAAACGAAGCCAGCGTCGCCGGCACCGGCCCCGGCCACATGGTGGATCGACGAAACGGACGACCAAAAGATCCGTGCGGATCACGATGCAGCCGATCACGTCCCGGCGCCGCATTTTGCCAACGACATTCGTGTAACCAATCGACGCGATGAAATCGCAGCCGAGACCGAAGACGCGATGCAGTCGTTTCCCGAACCGGAATCGGCTCCGATCCCCGATGCCAATGTGCTGGCGTCACTACAACACACCATCACTTCGTTTGCCAGTGAATCCCTACGCAGGGCACCCAGCGATA
>NZ_ANOG01001086.1 GCF_000346295.1 Rhodopirellula maiorica SM1
CAGCGACGAACGCTGCATTCGCTTGGGGCTGAGGGAAGCAGCGGGGCCGGCTGAAGTGACAATCGATTGGCCGAGCGGCCGACAGTCTATATTTCAGCTCAATCGCCATGGCGAATGGTTGTTGGTGGAAGGCGAGACGCCATTTGCGCTTGGCAAATGAGATGCTTGCGGTTGCCCGCTGCAGCTCAATTCCTATTTCTTCATTTCGCTTGGCATGGTTGCATTGAGCATCTCTTGCTCTTCCGCTTGGATCCGTTCGTATTCTTCGAGAGTCATCTCGCCTGAATCCGTGGCCAAACCACCGGTGGATTGATCGCAGCCTGTGGCAGCCACGAGCGAAAGTGACAGAGGGAAGCACAGCAAAAACACGCGGAGAAATTGGGTTTGCATGATTCAAGGCGGGGTTAGCGGGAGGGCGATCGCGACAGCGATGTGTCGCAGGGAAAACTCGACATCGACGTGATTCGGTCCCCGAAAGTTCGTGCATCAGATCGGCGAGAGTCTATAGATGATACTCGCAGGTGATGGTTTGTAAATCGAGTTTTTGTGGAAAAGTAGTGGATTCCTGCAGTAAAACATGTCATAGTGGGTGCCCTCCCACCCTTCCCGCTTTTTCGCGGGCATTCTTTACCTCCCCAGGATTCACCATGAAACATCGTTCTTCATCTCGGACAACGTCAGCTTTTACACTTGTTGAGTTGCTAGTGGTCATTGCGATAATCGGAGTTCTAGTCGGTCTGCTGCTGCCCGCAGTGCAAGCAGCACGCGAGGCCGCGCGACGCATGAGTTGCAGTAACAACTTCAAGCAGCTTGGGCTGGCAATGCATAACTACCACTCCGCCTACCAGCAGTTGCCTCGGCACGGTACCGGAACCAAAGTTGCCCTCCCAACCGCGAACGATTGGTGGAGCAGCTACAACAATGAAAATAGTTGGCAACTCAGTGCGCTCGTGGGTGTTACCCCGTTCATGGAACAGCAAGCGCTGTGGGAACAAATCTCGAATCCGCTTGTCGGACGAACTGATGAGCAGGCGATTGCTCCTGGAGGCATTGCAACCAGTCCTTGGCCTGCGATGGGACCGGGGCCAAACAAGGGGCAGTATATTCCTTGGGTGACACAGATTCCGTCGCTGCGTTGTCCCAGTGATCCCGGTGTCGGGCTTCCTTCGTTGGGACGCACCAACTATGCCATGTGCATGGGAGATTCGATTGCGAACCAACGCGAGGGCCTGTTGACGCGTATCGGCACCAAGCCCAACGGCAAACCATATAGTAGCGGCTACGCGCAAGGGCAAAGAGCCGGTCAGCGAGGCGTATTTGCGACACATCAATCAACCGCGTTTCGTGACATTCTCGATGGAACCGCAAACACGATTATGATGGGCGAAATCGCCACCGATCTGGGAGATATGGACAAACGCACCATGCCTGCACAGCAGGGGAGTACGTCTTGGACCACCTCGCTGCGTGATAACCCGACATGGTGCGAGTCGGTGCAAAATTATGTCGATCCAGAACGTCCTCAGTTCTGGCTTGCGGGAACACCGACGGCGGGCACCACTAATGGCCGTGGATACCGATGGGCGGATTACCATCCGCACCAAACGATGTTCTACACGATTTTGCCTCCCAACCGCGAAACATGTGGGCCGCATAACGGCGGTAACTATTTCATGGGAGGACTCTCGAGTCGACACCAGGGCGGGGCTCACGTCCTGATGGCTGACGGTGCTGTGAAATTCATCACCGACTCGATTGAAGCGGGGAACTCAACCGCCGGAATGGTTTACAACGGCGGATCGGGAACTCAAGCTCCTGGAAGCAAGAGTCCTTACGGTCTATGGGGATCCTTAGGGACCCGAGCGGCCAAAGAAGTGATCGATGGCGAATTTTAAAATCGCCCGTCGAGGAACCTAATCGAGGCCACGCAAACGAAGTTTGTGTGGCCTTTTTTTGTTGCCGAGATTTCATGGTTGGTACGGTTTAACATCCAAGGCAACACCAACTTCGCTACTGTCTTGAAATGACAAGCATGATGTTTAGGCCGGTTGAACGCCTGGTGAGCAGGGGATTTCAGATGGAAGGCGTTCTTGGCGACTTGGTTGTGTTTTCTACACGCTTCCTTTTTTGAGGCGATACAATGGGGACGCAGAAATAGTAGTGCGATTCCCGAATTCCGCAGGTCATTATGAGTGCCGAAGTCATCACGGTTGTCTGTCAATGCGGGCATCGTTTCCGCGTCAAATCGGCTGCGATTGGACGCCAAGTGAAATGCCCTAAATGCAAAACGGCCTGCGATGTGGTGGCACCGCCAACGCCGGTCGCACCGAAAACCGAATCTGCCGTTCGCGATCCCGCGGGAATTCCCGTGGTCAAAGGGGACAAACAATTGCCACCACGTTGGCAGGGCGACGTTCCTGATTTCAGTGGTTTGGCCTCGAAAAAAACAGCACCGCCGTCAAGTCCAACCGGCACCGTGCCAAACATTGTCGTGTCCGAGGATCAGCCGGCAGCCAGTTCGCCCGCGGATCTCGAAACAGCCAAGGCGGCGGAGGAGTCAACAGGGACGGGCCAGTCAACAGGGACGGGCCAGTCAACGGGGACGGGCCAGTCAAAAGAGGCGGGCGGGACAAGTGATGTGCCCGATTTTTCTACCGAAGAATTGTCTGTTGAACCTGAGCCAGAAGCTGCTGCGGCCGTGACTCCGCCGGTGAACCCGTACACCGCAGCCCAACCGATGGCCAGCAGCGAGACGTCGCTATCGAGTTTGCCTCAGGAACGGAAGTATCCGATGCTAGAGCTGATCCGAAAATTGTATTTTGTGTTGGCTTGGCTTATTCTCGGACTCGCGATCCTTTACACGCTGGTGGTTCCGCTGATCGGGATGACGCAGGAAGGGATGATGGGTTTATTGACCGGACTTCTGACCGCAGTCCCCATCTTGATTGCCTCGGCGGTCTGGTCGGCAACCTTGTTGGCGGCCGCAGAAGTGATCAAGTTATTTTTGGATATTCAATCCAATACCTTGGCCACCGCCAATGCGGTCCAGTCACGTTAGCCGAGCCGGGCGATGCCAACTCAGGGGGGCTATCGTCGGATGTTGTTGCCGCATCTTCGGCGATTGCGTTAAATCGATTCCGTCAGATCGATTGCGCGGTTTCCGCCTTGAGTTGCCCCACGCGTTGACACCATTTTTGCGCTAATTGATCGAGGTGATCGATCTGTTGTTGAGTGATCTGGTCGGGGGAATCTGCCTTTTTTTCGACCTCGGCGGCCGCGTTGATGTCGTCATCGCTGGCGACGTAGCGAAAACAGGACTTCAGGGTGTGGGCAGCGGTTCGCAGCGTTCGCGAATCGCCTGAGCCAGCAGCCTTGCGGATTCGCTCGATCAGCATCGGGACTTCTTCGAGAAACGCATCGCTGATCGCAATCAACGTTTCTTTGTGATCGCCGGCATGTCCGCTCAATTGAGCCCGCCAATCGTGTGACGGTGATTGTGATTCGTCCATACTTGGGAATCTCCGCGAGAGTGAATTTGATATTCGCTTGTTGTGAGGGAGCGACGGTAATGACGCCGCGTGGCAACGCTTGCCAATGTCCATCTTACCATTGATGGCACCATTTTACCGTGGCCGCTGGGCAACTCGTCTGACGCCATGGTGAGAGAGAGGGGGAAGAAAAGACGCTCGATGCGGGCTCAAATCGGGGGGTGGTTGGCTGCATATTCGTCACGACCGATTTGTTTGTCAGTTTTATCCAATCGTTAGGGTTTCGGTGATCGGACTTTTTTGACTCGGTCGAATCGTATCGTACTTTCAAAGTGTAAAGAGTGAGCGAGTCAAAGTTGATTCGCTGCCAGGATGAAGGTTTGCATGTGTGTGCACGCCGTCAGATCTGGTCGGCCTTGCTCCGTGACAAAGGCAAACCGTTCGAGAGGACGGGGCGCAAAACCACGGGTCCGTGAGTGGTACGGTGGATCGATTTCCGATCCAAAGTATTGCTTCAGGATTGCCAGGTTGCCACGGAAAATCGATTGTTCGAGAGCTTGTCTCTTGGCACTCGGTGCACCAAGGCACGTCAGACGAAAGTCGGAGACGAGGCTGCCCTTACGTTGAACGCATTCACGTCGAATACGTTCGTATTTAAGCATCGTCGTGAGTCATCTGTTAACGATGATTCACATCTCACTCGCGAGGAGAGAGACATGAAGAATTTCGCTACCAGCATCGTAAACTTCCTGAAAGAAGAAGACGGACCAACTGCGGTTGAGTACGCCGTTATGTTGGCTTTGATCATCGTCGTTTGTTTGGTTTCGGTCGGTTCGATCGGAACCGCTGCGAACACCAAGTTCGACGCCGTTGGCAAGGCCATCTCCGGTGGCGGTGGATCCTAGTCGATCGCCGAATTCGTTCGGCTAAATCATATTCGTCGCATCGTCCGGCACAGATCGCATGTTTGCGGTCTGTGCTGGCTGCGTCGATTTTTGCTTGTTGAAACTCAGCGAGTTACGAAACGCTGTCGTAACCATTTCAAAGGGCCACGTCTCCTAAAGTCTACGCCCAAATCCAATTTTTTCGTTCGCTACCCCGACCGATTCGGGAGGCTTGATTTACCGATGAACTACCCACTGATTCCCGCTGATGCGGCTGCGTATGCCTGGCAGCTTTCTTGTTGTCTAGTCACGCTTCTGTTCGCGATGTTTAGTTGGTTGATTGGCCCTCGCTAACGAAACAACTGCTTTGCAATCGAATGATAGGGCGAGGCCGAATCGAGCTGCTTACCCTACGTTCCCACGCGGCCGAAAAAAGCTTACTCACAATACACTTTACGGGGATAGACTCATGGATACTTTGTTTCACTCAGTCGTTGACCACTGGATCGTCTGGTTTGTCACGATCGTGCTCGTCGTTGCTGCGGTTATCGACGGCGCCATTTTGAAGGTGCCCAACTGGTTGACCTTTCCGTTTATCATCAGCGGCTGGGCCTACTGGACCATCTCTGCCGGTTTCGCGGGATTGGGCTACAGCTTGCTAGGAACCTTCGTTGGGATGATGTTGCTACTCGTGCTCCGCAATGTCGGCGGCATGGGAGCCGGAGACGTCAAACTGCTTGCTGGTGTTGGCGCGTGGCTCGGGACTGTAAACACACTGTGGGCGTTCGCCTACACCGCGATCGTCGGTGGAGTGATGGCGGCCTTCATGATCATGGCAAGTGGCAACTGGTTCAAACACTACGCGATGGCTCGTCAAATTCTCGAAGAATGGAAGACCGTTCGTAACCCTTCGAAACTTGCTGAGATCGCTCGCGAGCGAAAACCGACCATGAAATTGTTGCCCTACGGAATCCCGATGGCGATTGGTTCGATTGCCTACTTTGCGATCGCCGGTTTGTTGGTCTAAGAAATCAAATGCTAGCTAATAAGGAGGGAGCGCAGTTTGTGCTCCCTTCTTTTTTATGTTTGTCCCGTTTCTACCGCGGTATATCGTTCATTTGCGATTCGAAAAGAACTCACAAACAGGTTTGAGAAGCACGCCGAATGTCAGCGTAGGTAGTTTGCGTTGACTTTGCTGAATCTAGTGGTCGTAGCATCCCCCTGGTATCGGTTGCAGCGATCGCTCTTGCAAAACCGAAAACCCATGTGAGTCGGAACATACGGACTAAACCGGATTCGACCCTTGTAAAATGTTCTGCCAAACGACAGCTCCTATTCAGGCACGTCTGATTAGCCATGCGAAACAAATCACTCATTCTGCTTCTAGCTTGCGTTTGCGGGACCATTGCAGCGGTTGGCATTAGCCAATGGATGCAGGCTCGCGGCACGACTAGTGAAGCCGCACCGACCGTCGATATTTTCGTCGCCGCGAAAGCAATCGATATTGGCGAGCAAATCACGGGCGACAAAATTCGGCTCGAACCATGGCCGGCCGATCGAATCCCCGAAGGATCGGTGGGCGACCTTGGCATGCTGGATGGCAAGTTCGCCAAGCAAAAGTTTTACACTGGCGAACCGGTAATGCCGGTCAAGCTGATGGATACCAATACCGCGACCGCGCCAAAGGGATACAGCGTCGTGGCGATGCGGGCTGATGCCGAAAACAGCATCTCGAACCTGGTTCAGCCTGGCGACCGCGTCAACGTGATGGCGTTTTTCACCAAGAGTGAACTGATTCCCCGCACGATGACCAAGACGGTTTTGACCGGGGTTCGTGTGTTTGCGATTGATGGAAATACCGACCGTCTCGAAGGCGACGAGAAACCAACTTCGGCACGCACGATTCAATTGTCGATCCGCAGCGACGACGTCGATGCGTGGACATATGCGAACGAACTAGGCAAGATTCGTCTGAGTCTTGGCAACCCCGGCGACTATGAAGAGCCGACAAGCGAAGAGGGACCAAGCCCCGCCGCAAGCTCGTTCTTGAAATGGCTTGCTGACTACCAAACTGCACAGGACCGTCGCCGTGAAGAAATGAATCGGCCGGTGGCGACCCCCGTGGTGGCGCCCGCAACACCCGCTGCCACTGAAACCGCGGCGGAACCAAAGAAACGCAAAGAGGGATTCAAAATGCTCAAAATGGTCGAAGGCCGCATGATTGAGTACTGGATCGCTCCGAATGAAGTGCCCGTCGTGATGAGTGACACCGGTCCGACCGGTAGCAACGGACAAGAAGCGATCGAATCGGAAGCGGATTCGCAAGAAGACTCACCAATCGGCGACGCTCCGGCCGGACATCAACCCGGTGCCCCGGGCGACTACAGCCATCTCAACGGAGCCGACAGTCCGTTCTTTCAGCCCTCGGGTGAACGTGGCAATTCGGCTTCGGATTACTAGGACTATGATTGCGAGAACTCGTGGCATCGAGGGTGTCGATCCACCTGGAGTCAAACGAATTCTCGAGAAGCGTGTTTTTCAAAACTCTTTACCAGAGAACCTGTTACTTATTACTGCCTGAATTGATTGTCCAAAGCACAGATGCTTTTTGAAATCATAGTTGGCTTCGCCAATCACCAGGCCTTCGCAAGGATGCTTTCGCGATGGAAATGAACTGTTGGACAACCAAGTCCACCGCATCTCTGATGCTGATGATGGGTCTTGTGTTAACTAGCCCTTGGTCTGTTGCTAAAGCAGACGGACCGGTTCAGTTGACGTCGAACCAATCGATGGCGTCGCATAGTATTTCTCAAACGGTTGAACGTTTCGAGATGCTGGTCAAAAGCAGTCGCATTTTGACATTGGAAGATCGCATTCCTAAATTCCAAGTGCATAACGAGGAAGTGATTGGAGCGACTCCGGTTTCGCAAAATCAAATTCAGATCTTCGCGAAGGTTCCGGGAACGACTCAATTGAATCTCTGGGACACGAACGACAAACTCTATACGGTTGACGTGACGGTGCTTGCGGATGCTCGCGAGGTCGAAGGGATCCTCAGTTCCCAGTTGCCGTTTGCATCGCTCAAAGTCATGCCAATCAATGACAGTGCCATCATTTCGGGAACGGTTACCAGCGTCGATGACGTTGACCGTGCCGTCGCGATTGTCGAACAGTTCTATTCGACCGTCGTCAACAACATCAAGGTGGTGGGCGTGCAGCAAGTTCTGCTGCATACCAAGATCATGGAGATCTCACGTACCAAGTTTCGCGATTTGGGGATCGATTTAGCGATCCTTGATTCGGGCAACTTGTTCGTCAACGCTCCTGGTGGGTTGATCAACGCTTCGGCGAGCTCGCTTTCAAGCGGCGTGGTTCACGC
>NZ_ANOG01001087.1 GCF_000346295.1 Rhodopirellula maiorica SM1
GGTTTTTGGTGTTTCGGGCAGCGGATCGCGATTTGTATATGTTTTTGACCGATCCGACAGCATGAATGGCAACGGCGGGATGCCACTGCGAGCTGCCAAACGCGAATTGATCAAAAGTTTGAACAGTTTGTCGGATCGCCAACGATTTCAGATCATCTTCTATAACGACCAACCCGAGCCCTTCAAAACCGTTGGCATGCCCGTGCAGTTGATGATCGGAGAGAAGGCAACCTTGGCTCGCGCGACGCGCTATGTCGATTCAATCACCGCGTTTGGCAGTACGGAACACGACAGCGCCTTGAAGCTGGCTTTGCGAATGGACCCTGACGTGATCTTTTTCTTGACTGACGCTCGCATCCCGCGGTTGTCGTCATCCGAGCTTGCTGAAATCCGTCGCCGTGCCCAGCGGAGTGGAACCACGATTCACGCCATCGAATTCGGAGCCGAACCAGTGTCGCCACCCGACAGCTTTTTGCGTGAACTGGCAGCCCAAAATTTAGGACAGTATCAATACGTCGACGTTCGTTCGCTCGGCAGCAGGATGGAGCCGTAATCTTGAATCGAATCCCCTTTCTCGCAATCGCGACCCTTTCGATTGTTCTGCAAACCGAGGCCGAGGCCGACAAGGTTTGGCTCGAACCGACCCGGCCGACAGCAGCCCAAATCGATTGGTATCCGCAAGCGATCCAAACGCATACAGGCGAGATTATTGCGTTGGACGCAAAACAGTTGGCAATGCGAATCGCGGGCGACGAAAAAGAATCGTTGTTCGCGGCTTATCGGGTGATCTGGGTCGAACCCACTGAGGTCGGCGAAAAACAGGCGGCAGCGATCAAGTTGTTCGACGAACAGAAGTACGACACGGCGCTTCGTGCGCTGCTCGATTCGCTCAGCGAGCGACCACCGATCTGGCGTCAGCAATGGTTGTCGATGGTCGCTGCCCAAGCAGCTTGGCGTAGTTCACGCGGAGCGATCGCATTGGAGTTGGTGGCCCAGTTGGACCGTCGTCCGTTGCCGCCGATTGCACTGGCGTGGCTGCCGATTGCGTGGCGAAGTCCACGAGGGATTTCCAACGCCGCGACGACTGATGCGGCGCTGAAACGACTGGAGGACCCCTCGGCTACTGTTCGGCTTGTCGCCGCCAGTTGGTTGTTGTCGACCGACCATCGCGAGACGGCCACAGGAACGTTAAAGACGCTCAGCACTGACAATTCGCGACCCGTGATGGCTCGCTTGGCCGAAACAGTGTTGTGGCGAACGACGTCGCCGCCCGAAGTGGCTGCGGCCGCGGAGCGATGGCAAGAGCGGCTTGATGCATTGCCGATCGTGCTGCAAGTTGGCCCGACGGTGGCAATGGTCGAACTATTGAGTAATGCGAATCAAGACGAAGCCGCAGAGCGATTAAAACTGTCGCTCGAGTTGACTCCGCCGCATCCGCACCCTGATTTGTAGCGGGCGTGCGGTACGCAGTGCGATCTACTTTGGGTAGCGGCACGGCGCGAGTCGCCCGGTTGGGGCGAACGTAAACGGCATTACTGTCAAACGCTTAAATCAACAAGCCGTCGAAATTCTCGCTGAACGCTCGACTTTCAATCCTCCCAGCGTTGCTGGGCGGGTGAAGTCTTATGCAAATTTCTTCGCTTTAGCCCGGGACGCATTAGCCCGGGGACCATTTCTTAGCCCGGGGGCCATGTCAGCTTGCGACCGCCCATTAGGTGAAAGTGCAAATGTGGGACTTCTTGACCACCGTCGCTGCCGCAATTGACCACCAACCGATAGCCATTGGTTAACCCTTCGGCTTCGGCAATCTTCGATGCGACCATCACACAGCGGCCAACGGTTTGCTCGTCCTCGTCATTCAGATCATCCAGCGACACGATCTCGCGTTTGGGGATGATCAAAATGTGCGTCGGCGCTTTGGGCGAAATATCGCGAAACGCCAAACAGGTGTCGTCTTCGAAAACGATGTCGGCTGGAATTTCGCGATCAATGATCTTGGTAAAAATCGATGGCATAGGATTAAACCTTCTCTTGCTTGCCGGCTTTCAAACGAAGGAACGCGTCGAGAAACCCTTGCAACTCGCTGCCGTTCATCACGGAATTGAAACTGCCCACGTAATGTCCCGTTCGCGCATCTTTGACACGTTGATCGGGGTGCAAAAAGTAGTTGCGAATCTGACTGCCAAAACCGGTACGAGCTTGCGTCGCATACTTGCTGGCATCTTCGGCGTCTCGTCGATCCTCTTCGATTCGAGCCATCTTCGCTCGCAACATCTTCCAAGCGGTTGCCTTGTTTTGATGTTGGCTGCGTTCGTTCTGGCACTGCACAACGGTGTTGGTCGGGACATGCGTCAAGCGAATCGCGCTGTCGGTTTTATTGACGTGCTGGCCTCCTGCACCCCCGGCGCGATAGGTATCGATTCGCACGTCTTTTTCCTCGATATCAATGTCAATCGAATCGTCGATTTCGGGAGTCACGCTGACAGCAGCGAAACTGGTTTGACGTTTTCCTTCACTGTTAAACGGACTGATCCGCACCAATCGGTGTACCCCTTCTTCGCCTTTCAGATAGCCATACGCCATCGGTCCACGCACGGCGATCGAGGCATGGTTGATCCCGGCTTCTTCGTTTTCTTGACGGTCGAGCAACTGGATCGAGTAATCCTGGCTGACGGCCCAGGCGGAATACATCCGCAGCAGCATATCGGCCCAGTCGTTGGCGTCGGTGCCGCCGTCGCGAGCATTGATCGTGATGATTGCCCCGGCCGAGTCGTTGGGGCCGTTCAGCAGCGCTTTAAGCTCCAAATCGTCCAAAATCTTCTCGAGCCGCTCGATTTCGGCCTCCACCTCCTCGGCAATCGATTCGTCCTCGTCGGCCATCTCGAATAATGCATCAAGATCCTCGACCGCGGTAGACAATTTCCCCATAGGACCGACAATAGCTTTCAGTCCCTTCAGTTGTGCAACCACCGCTTGGGCCGCTTCGTTGTCGTCCCAGAAGTCGGGTTGGCCCATGCGAGCTTCGATCGACTCGATTTCTTCACGCTTGGCAGCGTAGTCAAAGAGAGTCTCCGAGTTGGACCAGGCGCTCGCGGATCTTTTTGCTGCGTTGAACGAATTCGGCATCCACGGGTGGGGTGAACTCCAAGAAAGCGGGTGAGTGAGGGAACCGGTCTGTTAGCGATCCGATCGGGTTTCGAGGGTGACACAGACAAATAAATCATATCGAGTTACGGGAAAAAGATACATGGCACGGGTGGTTCTAGCGATGAGTGGCGGCGTCGATTCCAGCGTTGCTGCGCACCTGTTGCTCGAGGCGGGCCACGAGTGCATCGGGGTCTTTATGAGGCACGGCGAAGAATCGAGTCGTGTGTGCAGCACCCCATCGGCAACGGGCGGCGAATCGGACGCCGGAGGTCAAGCAGCAACCCAATCGGGCGGGACGCTGCCGGTGCTTGGCGGACTTCACCAAGGTCGCGCCGATCACAAACAAGGTTGCTGTACCGCCTCGGACGCCGCTGATGCTCGCCGTGTGGCTTCGAAGATGGGGATCCCCTTCTACGCTCTCGATCTGCAAGAGGATTTCCGTCGCATCGTCGACTATTTCGTCGACGATTACCTCAATGGCCGCACGCCCAATCCATGCGTAAAGTGCAATAATTGGATCAAATTTGGCCGTTTGTTCGACTATGCTGACGGCGTCGACGCCGATTTTGTTGCGACGGGGCACTACGCCCGCATGGTTAAAAACGGCGATCAATCCGAACTGCATCGAGGGCTCGATTCGAACAAAGATCAATCCTACGCGCTGTTTGGGATCGGTGCCGAGCGGCTTAACCGGATGTTGTTGCCGGTGGGCGGCTTCGAAAAGCCGCGAATTCGCGAAATGGCAATGGAACTGGGATTGGGGGTCGCGGGTAAGCGGGACAGCCAAGAGATTTGCTTTGTCACTCAGGGACACCACAGCGATTTCGTCAAAGCGAGACGCCCCGAAATGGTGGGGGCGACCGCAGGTGAAATTGTGACCACCGAGGGCAAAGTCGTCGGGACACACCCCGGATACGAAGCGTTCACGATCGGCCAACGAAAAGGACTGGGCGTGGCGATGGGGACGCCTCATTTTGTCGTTCGAATCGAAACCGAGAGCAATCGAGTGGTGATCGGGCGGCAAGAAGCACTTGCTCGCGATGGTTTGACCGCAAATGAGGCAAATTGGCTGGTTGATCCTGCCACACTGCCCGATCGCGTGGGCGTGCAGATTCGCTACAACGGGTCCCCGCTGCCGGCTCGAGTGTCGGTTGATCCTGCGAATCCCGATCAGTTTACGGTCGAGTTCGACGAACCTCAGCTAGCAATTGCTCCCGGCCAAGCTGCTGTCGTTTTTGACGACACACGAGTGCTCGGCGGGGGATGGATTCAGTAATCGGAACGATATCGACGAGTCGGCATCCTGATTGCTAGGATGCGGTTTGCTTGTTTTGCCCAATCGTTAAAGTTTTAGGAATGGTTCATGGGTCTATATGACCGCGACTACGGACGCTCGGCCGAACGCACCCCTTGGGACCGAGTCCAGAATCCGCGAAGCGTGACGATCATCTTGATCGTTATCAACGTCGCCGTGTTCTTTGTCGACATGATTTTCAAGCAGGGCGGCGTCAGCCAGCTTGTTCCTTGGCTTGGCGCCCAAGCCAGCACGGTGATGCGACCGTGGATGTGGTGGCAATGGCTGACGTACGGTTTCACGCACGATCCGAACAATATCAATCATATTTTGTTCAACATGATCGGGCTGTTTTTCTTCGGCCGCATTGTCGAGCGTCGGATTGGCCAGCAAGAGTTCTTGAAGTTTTACCTTGCGGCTGTCCTTTTGGGCGGCATCGTCGGTTCGATTTCCTTTTTCATCCAAGGCGGAGGATTGGTGATCGGGGCCAGTGGTGCGGTGGTGGCGACCACGATCTTGTTCGCCTTCTACTATCCGCATCAAGAAGTGTTGTTGATGTTTGTGATCCCGGTGAAAGCTTGGATCTTGGCGGTCGGCTTTGTGGCGATGAATTTCGCAGGGGCCTTGGGTTTGATGGGAGATTCCCACACCGCATTTGAAGTTCATCTAACGGGTGCCGCGTTTTCCGCTGCCTATTTCTATCAACGCTGGAATTTTCGCTGGCTCGATTTGGAGGTGCTCTCCGATTTACCGCATTTCTTCCGCCAGCGATCTCGTCGCATGAAGCTGAAGATTCACGATCCCGATCGAAAATTGAACCAAGATGCGGCCGAAGCGGACCGAATTTTGGCGAAAATTCACGCCAGCGGTGAAGCGAGCTTAACGCGATCCGAACGTAAGACGTTAGAACGATACAGTCGACGACAACGCGAAAAGCGTGATCAGAACTAACGGAAGAAGTCTCACTCCATTTCATTGTTATGGATTTCACCAGAAATTTAGAGTAGTGGATTTCACCAGAAATCCGTAATTGCAAGGCTCGATTGGATTTCTGGCGAAGTCCACTACGTCCCTACCTTCCAACCAGGACACAAATGATGATTCCACGAGTTAGCTGCGGTGCGGCGTGTCTGATGTTTTTGGCGGCGATCAGCTCGAATGTTTCTGCCGATGACGGGCCTTCGCAACCGCTTGCCAACGGCGCCAAGGCGGTCAACTTTGAATTGCCAGTGGTTGGCAGCAAAAATTTCATCGAATTGCAGGAAGAATACAAAAAAGGCCCCGTCGTCGTCATCGTGCTGCGAGGCTATCCGGGTTACCAATGCCCGCTGTGCAGCAAGCAGGTCAACAGTTTAGCGAACCGTGCCAAAGCACTCGCTCAAGAAGCATCGCGTGTGATTCTGGTCTATCCGGGCGAAGCATCATTGCTGCAACGTCATGCCGAAGAATTTATGGGTTCGCGAACGCTGCCCGCCCCGTTGGTGATGGTCCGCGACGACGCGATGGAAATGGTGACTCAGTGGGGGCTCCGCTGGGACTCGCCTCGCGAAACCGCGTACCCTGCAACTTACGTGATTGATACAAATGGTCGTGTCGCTTGGTCCAAAGTCAGTAACTCACAGGCGGGGCGGACCACGGTCGAAGAAATCATGAAAGAGCTGCGAAAACTATAAACGTGGGATAGGCTTCAAGCCTGTCATCGGCACTTCCTGTCATTCAGTGCTTTGCCCATCCGCGTATCCTTTCGCTCGCATCTCATTTATCCGCAACAAACGTTCACACTACCACTAAACATAACGGAAACTAGATTGACTGCTCGCATTCATATTGTTGGGATTGGCGACGATGGGCTTGATGGCTTGACCGGTCAAGCGAGAAACTTGATCGACCAAGCGACCGTTTTAGTGGGCCCGACACAGTTGCTCGAAAAAGTTCCTGCATCCGATGCCAAACGCATTGTCGTAGGCAGCAATTTAGAGCAACTGCAGCAATCGATTCGAGATCTTGGCGAACAGCCTGCAGTGGTGTTGGCGGGTGGCGACCCGTTGTTTTACGGGATCGCACGTTACTTGACCGAAACGTTTGGCAAAGATCATTTCGATGTCGTGCCGCACGTCAGCAGCATGCAATTGGCGTTTGCGCGAGTAAAAGAGAGTTGGGATGACGCCTACCTGACCAATCTCGCGACTCAGTCACTTGATCGAGTGGTCGACAATATCCGCACCGCCGAGCGTGTAGGAATTTTCACGACCGAAGACATCTCGCCCTCTGTGGTTGCTGAGGCGCTGTTGGATCGACGCATCGATTACTTTACCGCTTACGTTTGCGAAGACCTTGGCACGCCGGACGAGACGGTGACGCAAGGCGATCTGACATCGATCCGCGGTCAATCTTTTGGCGTCATGAACGTCATGGTATTGGTGCGTAAGTCGGGAGCCGCCGATCGTCCCAGCGGCAGTGCGAACCGTCGCTTGTTCGGCAACCCCGACGATCTGTTTTTGCAGTCGCGGCCCAAACGAGGTTTGCTGACGCCCGCCGAAGTCCGCTGTATCGCGTTGTCGGAACTTGATCTGACAGCCAAGAGCACCGTATGGGATGTCGGCGCGGGGTGTGGATCGCTGGCGATCGAAGCCGCCTCGATTGCGACGCAAGGCAAAGTGTTTGCGATCGAGATGGATGCCGAGGACTATGGATTGATGATCGAGAACGCGAAAATGTTCGACGTTCCCTCGTTGGTTCCCGTTCACGGTCAGGCGCCCGAGGCTTGGAAGGATCTCCCCGATCCAGACGCCATCTTCGTCGGCGGCACCGGGCGTGTGGTGCCCGATTTGGTGTCGGCCGCCGTCCCGCGATTGGCTCAGGGCGGCCGCATCGTCGTCAACGTCTCTAGCCCCGACAATCTGGTTTCAGTCCAGAATGTGTTGTCCAAAGCCGGGGTGGTTCACGACGTGCGGATGATCAATATCTCGCGAGGCCAGTACCAGATGGAGCGAGTTCGTTTCGAGTCGCTCAACCCCACATTCCTGGTTTTAGGCCGCAAATCTAAATAATTCCGGCTTGGCTTCGCTCGCTCGTTTGGCGAATTATGCTATGTGTCAGCCGTCAATACTCGGCGACACAGTAGTGGACGAGGTAACGAGTCCGACCACGCCACGCTTTCGCAAGGATTCGTGCTTTCGCGAGGAGCCACGCTTTCGCAAGGACTCGTGACCTCGTCCACGACTTGGGGGGCAGGTTAGATACTCGAACCGTTGCAGCTATGCCGTTT
>NZ_ANOG01001088.1 GCF_000346295.1 Rhodopirellula maiorica SM1
GTGCTGCGTCTGTGGCGGGGGCCACGTTTACGGGGTTTTACCCGTGGAGACGCTTTGGCACAGTTTCTGCAAATGCGGTGCCTCGATCGATAAATGCTGACTCCGTCCGCTTACAGACTAATTTGGAATTGAGAATACAACGTTGATGTCTACGAAACGAACCGCTTTTACTCTTGTCGAATTGCTTGTTGTTATCGTAATTATTGGCGTGTTGGTTGGATTGCTGCTGCCCGCAGTTCAAGCGGCCCGCGAAGCTGCTCGGCGAATGCAATGCAGCAATCATCTGAAACAAATCGCACTTGCTTGCCACAACTACCAAAGCGCATTTAAAAAATTTCCTCCCTCGGCAATTGTGGATCTCAGCGTCACCAGCACAGGGAACAACGGATCGTGGGGCGTTCACGGTCGCATTCTGCCGTACCTCGAGCAGGGCAACGTGTATGACTCGGTCGATCTGTCGTTGGCTTGGGATAACCAACTCTCGATCGATGGTTTGAAGATACCGACGTACGCTTGCCCCAGTGATCCAGGTGCCGATGAGGTTCGCGTGTTCGATGACAATCGTCCGTCGCTGTATCCGACGTCCTACGGCTTCAATTTCGGTCGTTGGTTTGTTTTCAATCCGACCGATCGCAAAGGCGGTGATGGCATGTTCTATCCGAACTCGTTTCTGAGCTTCCGTGATTGTTTGGACGGAACAAGTCATACGCTGCTGGCCGCCGAAGTGAAAGCGTGGACGCCTTACAACAGGAATGGCGGCCCTGCATCGACAACGATTCCAATTAACCAAAGCGAAGCCGAAACCGTGGTTGCCAGCGGGGCCCAATTCAAGAACACCGGACATACCGAATGGCCTGATGGCCGAGTTCATCACACCGGTTTCACTGTGACGCTGACGCCAAACAGCAAAGTGGAGTACAGCGAGAGTGGACAAACCTATGAAGAGATGGACTTCAATTCTTGGCAAGAAGGCAAGAATGGGATCGCTGGCAATCCAACCTATGCCATCATCACGTCGCGAAGCCATCATACGGGGCTGGTGAACGTCGCTAGACTGGACGGCAGCATCTCGTCAGTTACCGATTCCATCGACTGGACGATTTGGCACGCGCTGGGAACTCGAAACGGACGCGAAGTTATTCAAGAGTAACCGTAGCGACCAATGCGGTCATGTGTAGGCCGGATCAAGCTCATCACAAGTGTCGCCGAACCAGGGGATACGAGTGCGACGGTAGATTTGCTTTGGCCGCAGTTCGGGCTCTTCACGCAGCCCGTTGTTGTTGCTGTGGTCGGTGCAGCCGTCGCTGCAGTGCATCGATGGTTCTCTGCGTTGCTCCTTGATGCTCGGAAATCACGCGACGGGCGGCTCGCCCTAAAGCATCGGCACTAGGAATGTCTGTCAAACATCGCTCGACAAATTGATGCAACTGTTCTGCGTCGGCGACGCGTACCGCGCCGCCAGCTTCGATCAATTGGTTGGCGATCTCTTTAAAATTCTTGGTGTCTGGACCAAAGGAAACCGCGCTTCCATAGGCACCCGGTTCAAGCATGTTTTGGCCACCCCGAGTCCCAAAACTACCGCCCACGGTGGCGATCTGGCTGACGCCCCACCAATGTCGCAGTTCGCCAATCGTATCGACAAGAATCACGGTATCCGCTGACCAACTCGTTTCATGCAGCGACCGATTCACTGACCGGCGATGAACGTTGAGTCCCGCGTTGGTCACTAAATTGGCGACGGCATCGAATCGTTCCTCATGACGCGGTACCAATACCAACCGCAATTCGGGATGCTCGGAAACCAACGACTTGTAGATCTTGATCGCCATGATCTCTTCGCCCGGCTGGGTGCTGCCAACCACCCAAACACGATTCCATGGATCGATGCCTGCCCACTGGACTCGGGACTGGACGTCGACGGTATCGCGATTCGTCGGCGCGTTGTCGAACTTGATCGAACCGGTCGTTTCAATCCGATCGGTCGCCGTTCCGCACGCAGCAAAACGCTGAGCGGCTTGTTCGTTTTGCGCACCGACCCACGTCAGTCGCGCAAAGATCGGCCGAGTCAAAAAAGCAAAACGCTGATATCCCGCGGCACTCCGCTGGCTCAGCCGGGCATTAGCCACCATCACCGGGCAACCTTGATTTGTCGCGATGCGAATCAGGTTGGGCCACAGTTCAAGCTCGGCCAGCACAAGCATGTCCGGCTTCAAATTTCGCAGCGTTCGCGTGACAGTCCAGCTAAAGTCCAGCGGGCAAAAAAAGACTCGTTCTGCTCCGAACCTCTGTATTGCCAAATCATAACCGGTGTCAGTTGACGTGCTGACGACGACTTGGTGATCAGGGTGGGCCGCTTCGAGACGTTTAACCAGTCCGCTAATCAGATTGACTTCGCCGACACTGACCGCGTGCAGCCAAATCGCAGGCTTGCCCATCGTCAAGGAATCTGCGTGCGGTTTTGAGATGCCCCACAGTTTTTCACCGACACCGCGGCGGTAACGCCCATATCGGAGCATGCGATACATCACCGCGGGCGAAAGCAGTAGTAGCGCCGCGGCGTACAGCAGATTGGCGAACATCGGAATCCTTTCCGAACGAACAATAGGCGGAATGTGGGATAGACCAGTAGGCTGTCAAGGATGCTGTATGACAGGCTGGATGCCTATCCCACTTAGAATAGACTGCGAGCCTATTCTAATTCTCGGGACGTCTAACTAAACCACTGGGCCGCTTTTTCGCATGCAGCATGATTTGTATTTTTTGCCGCTTCCACACGGACAGGGATCGTTGCGGCCGACACGAGGCTCGGAATGACGCACCGGGTCGGGACGCGATTCGTTGTCTTGGTTACTTGATTGAGCCGCACGCTGCGCGGGCGAATCAAGTTCCTGACGCGACGCACTGGCCGCATTCGGATCGTTACGGCTGGTGGTCGCTTCGACCCACGTGCTGCGGATGAATTCTTCGTTGAACGATTCCATGCGGAAGATCAAATCGGTAACACGTTCGCCGATCGATTCCCACATCGCGTCAAACAAACGCATGCCTTCGCGTTTGTATTCAACTTTGGGGTCGAGTTGAGCATAGCCTTTCAGTCCGACGCTGCTGCGCAAATGGTCCATCGTCAACAAGTGATTCTTCCAAGCTTCGTCGACAATGCTCAGCAAAATCTGGCGTTCCATCCGTCGCATTTCAGGATAGAAACGATCATCCACGGCACCATCGACTGCCAACGACAACTCGTGGCGATTCATTCGCAACAAGTCTTCTTTGATCGCGCGATAATTGAACTCGTCTTTCATCCAATCGG
>NZ_ANOG01001089.1 GCF_000346295.1 Rhodopirellula maiorica SM1
TCGCCTGGATCATCCGGCGGTACCACCAAGCGGATGATCGGAACATGGAACAGTTCGGCAGCACGCATCGCTAGCGGTTCAATCGCCGAACCGGCTGCGACCACCAACGTCGATTGGCTTTGGCGGAGATCGAGCATCCGGCGAGACAAGAATTGACACACTCGGCGGTGCAGATGGGGATCGCGGCCAAGCCGGCTGGAGGTGATGCCAACGAGAGCGTCCGGGGCGGCGAGAACATCGCAAGGATGGATCTCCGAAGCATGCAGCGATATTGCTGCGCAGATTTCGAGCCTGTGAAGCCGTTGTTCCAGATTGGCGGCAAGGTCGTCGGGCACGTCAAGGGCACCCCGCTAAGCCTGATTTTCCAGAGAATGAATGGATGTAATACAAACGTAATCTTAGCGTATCTTTTTCGCTGACGGGTTGCCGGATCCGGGGGCGGGCGAAGACAATTGCAGGCGTGCTTGCAGAAGAATTGCTAGCGTATCGCTCGCCCGACGTCGCTGGCGTCGGAAAAAATGGGGCGCCCGCGAGGCTTGGATTGCATCGCGACGTCAGGATACCGGAAATTTAGGTTGTGAAGGACGCGGACGCACGGGACGTCCGGCTACAATAGACGCCACATATCAGGCTGGAAGCCCAGCGAACATGACCGACTCGAAGCCTTCCCCCCACAGAACGGCGGCACGATCCGCGTTCCCCTCCTTGCTGTACTACGAGATCTCTATGAAAAACACGCTCTGCTGCTTCGTTGCCCTCGGTTTGATCGTTTCAACAGGGGCTCTCAAAGCCGAACAACCCGCCGACGCAACCGCCGTGAACACGACGTCGCCTGAGGGGATTGTCAATGTTTGGCCGAGCGAGCCTCCGGCGTGGACGTCACCGACCGAAGCCGAGAAGGACACCAGCGATCAGAACAGCCGCCAAGTGGCAGGGAAATATGTCACCCGGATCGGCAACGTTTCCACGCCCCAATTGTATGTTTACCAGCCCAAAGCCGATGTGAAATCGGATACGGCAATCGTGATTTGCCCAGGCGGCGGCTATTCGATTTTGGCATGGGATCTCGAAGGAACCGAGATCGCAGAATGGCTGCAAGAGATCGGCGTCACCGCAGTCGTGCTGAAGTACCGCGTTCCGACCCGCAGCGAAGACGAGAATTGGAAGCCAGCGGTCCAGGACATCCAGCGTGCGATCAGCTTGGTCCGCAGCGGCGCCGTCGAAGGCGTCTCGGCAACGCGTGTAGGCGTGCTTGGGTTTTCAGCCGGAGGAAACGCATCCGCTCGTGCGGCAACGGCCAGCAAACGATTTTACGCTCCCGTCGATAAACATGATCAAGCGAAATTTGTTCCCGATTTTGCCGTGTTGGTTTACCCCGCGTGGCTTGTCGAAAAGGACGATTCGACTCGGTTGATCGATGATATTCAGGTCTCGGAAAAGACGCCGCCGATGTTCTTTGCCCACGCTCGTGATGACCGCATCAGCTGTTTGGGAAGTGTGACATTGTTTACCGAACTACAAAAACACGACATCAACGCCGCGCTT
>NZ_ANOG01001090.1 GCF_000346295.1 Rhodopirellula maiorica SM1
CGTCTTTCCAAGACGTCGGGAGTCCAGCGTGCGTTATCGAACGAGCACCTGAAAAGTGAGGGCTTATTGAGTCTAGAAGAGCGTTGGCAACAGCTTGCATCCTCGCGGCGAATCGCCTAGTGCGGACCCGCATGCTAGGTGATGTGGGAGGGGCGCCGGAGCAATCCGGCCCCCTATCCCGATCCACTTGGTTCGCGCGGTCGGCCACGACGACACGTTGAGCCATCGTCGCTGATAGTCAATGTACTCGATCGGAATGGCCAAGGGAAATTCTGCATCCCAATCTACGGTCGGCATTTCGAGCGTTGGTTGTCGGCGTGGCAGTCGTCAGGCGTCGGTTGGTCTTTGTCAGCAGAGTCGACCGCGCACCTATCGAACCGTGACATCAGGAGCGAATCCCAGGAAACAGAGGTCTGATGAAATCCGGTGGGCGCAGTTCGAACGCACCAGTCAGACCGTCGATGAATGATCAACCACCGAGGTCACGGAGGGACACAGAGAAGAAGTGGGCGTTGCAGTCAGTGCTGACATCAGCAGTAAAGAGAACAACCACGAAAGACGCGAAAAACACGAAAGATGACGTGCGCGGCTGTCAGGCGTCGGTTAGCAGCGCGAACGTCGGAATTCACGGGGTGGCGGGAGTTGATCATCCACTTCGAATCGCACGGCCACCGCCACTTCCGTGCAATTCTCTGGTTACCACGCGATTAAGATTGGTCCCAGTACTCTGGATTCGCAATTGTTTGCTCCATCAGGGCTTCCGACAAGTGCGGCAAATCAGGAAGATCGTGAGACCGTAATAACCCTTTAAATTTCACTGGACCAGGTTTGGCTGGCAACACATGGCCATCAAAAAAAACATAGCGTTCGCCAATTGTGATCACTCTGAGAATCGGTTGAACTGAATCAAGCCAATCGTCTGCTGTAGCCAGCAGTGTGTTTTCGACCATGTCACCAGATTGGGAAAGGTGCTTCTGTTTCCGAGGTGTCTGTTTGCGTGCGAGTTGTTCGAGAGTTCCACGAATGTACATACATTTGGCGAACATGAACGCACGCGAGCATTTGGTACAGGACCAAAGCCAACCAGTACCGTCGCTCGGGAAGGTATGCTTGGTGTGCCAAGTAGCGTCAACTATGCCAGTACGGCAATCGCACCACCACGATTTATCGGGATCGTCAGCGACCAGCCAGAGCGATTTTGAGAACCATCCCATCGTATTCTATCAGTGTGGTAACGGCACGTGTCACCCGGCACGCGCGAAAGATTATCCATTTCAAAACCGCCCGACTCGCGTGCTCGGGTGCACGCGTTTGTTCTGCCCTTTGCTATCATGTTCCGTCGTATCGAGTCGTCGGAACACCAGTTTCGGCTCCAGGTATGGTGGAGTATTCCAAAATTGCCCGTTCAAGCGCTTTGATGACGGCTGGACGATTGTGTTTGTTCAGTAACTGTTGTGGAAGCCTGTCGAACCAACGTTGAGTTTCTGTGTGGTCGCCACCTAAGGTTTTCCGNGTACACGGGT
>NZ_ANOG01001091.1 GCF_000346295.1 Rhodopirellula maiorica SM1
TCGAAACCGGACGAGGTAAAGATCAGGCCTTCACCGAGCACCGGCGAGGGTGTCACGCCTTCGCCCTGGCTGTAGACCGACCAAATTCGCTCGCCCGTTCGGGCGTCGTGCGCCTGGACACGGTCGCCACCGGCACTGATCACCGTCTGGCCGTTATCGAGCGTGATCGGCGTCACGTGCCCCACGCGAGACAATCCCCGCTTGCCGCGCCAAGCGGTTTTGCCGGTCTGTTTGTCGATCGCCAGCAGTACGGCTTGGTCCCACGGTTCCTTCCAACCGACACGCTGCTCCTGTGGACTGCTGCCATCAAACGGCATGATCAGCAGATCGCCGGTAAGAATCGGTGAGGCGCCCAGGCCATGCAGGCTGTGGAAGTCGACCTCTTCGTTCTTCCACACGCGTTTGCCGTCAAAATCGACTGCGACCACGGTTCCATCGTAGAAGGCGGCGTAGACCCGTTTGCCGTCGGATACGGGTGTCGGCGTGGCGTAAGAGTTCTGGGCGCGTTTGGGGCCAGGGACTTGGCGGTGGACTTCGGTGTTCCAAAGCACTTTGCCACTCTTGCGATCGATCCCGATCACTCGGCATGACGCGCCGCCGTCGGTCGCGGTTGTCACGAAGACGTGGTCACCGGAGACGATAGGCGACGACCAGCCTTGGCCTGGAATCGGCGTTTTCCAAGCGATGTTGCTGTCTTCGGACCACTCGATAGGCACGTCGACCTCAGGCGTGACGCCTTGTCCGTTGGGGCCACGGAAGCGAGTCCAGTCTTGACCGGATAACGAGTTTGGACAAACTGACAAGCTGGCGAAGACAAGCATCGTGCAAAACAGCAAACGCATGACAGAATTCTCTATGAAGTCGTGGGGGAGGGAGGGAATCCCGGTCATGATACCGCAAATCGCTGCGTCTTTGGCCCAAAGGGATCGGCGAGCGGATTCGTGATGGCATGGTTGCAGATGAATGCTGGTCACAGCGATCAAAATTCTTAATCCTAATCTTACTCTTAATCCTAATCTTTCTTCGGGTGTGGACGAACGGACGCGGGGGAGCTTGCTCGGTCGGGATTAAGATTATGAGTAGGATTAAGATTAAGA
>NZ_ANOG01001092.1 GCF_000346295.1 Rhodopirellula maiorica SM1
TGAACATCATTGCAGTTGAAGCGATGCCAGAGAAAGCGGCAAGACTTCGCCAAAAGTTTCCACTCGCTATTTTGCATGCTTGTGCGGTTGGAGAAGCTGAGGGCGAGATGACGTTTTTCATCGACACAAAGCAGTCGGGCTATAGCTCGCTCATCGCGCCTGATGACAATAATTCGCATATTCGCGAAATCCATGTCGCGGTCAAACGATTGGACTCTTTGATCCCAGAGGATGTCGTCGTTGACGTGGTGAAGATCGATATCGAGGGAGCCGAACTTGGGGCTCTCCGCGGGGCGACCTGCATGTTGTCAAAAAGCAATCCCGTCGTCATGTTCGAAAGTGCTCCGACCCGGTTAAGTTCAATCTACGAGCCCAGAGACCTATATCGATTTTTCGATCAGCGTGGCTATGAGATCTTTGTTCCCAATCGCCTTGCCCATGATGGCAGTGGTCTTAGCGAAGAGGGATTTCTTGAGAGTCATCTCTACCCACGCAGAACGACCAACTATTTCGCGGTACACCGAAATCGCCGAATCGAGATAAGGGACAGGTCACGCCGTGTCCTCGGTATTCGCGTTCAGTGAATGATTCGGCTCTCGCGATTGCGGCGGGTCACAGCGCCGAGCATTTTAAGCGGCTCGGCAGACGTGATTCACCGTCGTTTGATTAGCTGCTTGATTCGCTTTACAGTGCAGAATTAGGGCCGAATTGAGCTCCAGCCCGATTCTTGCCGTTTCCGTTTCGGCGGCGTGCGAGGCTCTGGCTGTTGAAACTGCGTTTGGCGAACGTCGCTTTGGTAAGTCCGATTTACTTGGTGACGCGTTTCTGTTTCGAATGTTCGCTGACGCACAAGTGCCGCTTCGCGAACAGGGATCAAATCGTTGCCACGCCCGCGGTTAGACGCGTTGATTGGCTGTTCGTTGCTAGGCGGCAGCGGCGGCGCAGTCAGAGGTCGGTCCTGTTCCGTGGGTTGCGGTTGCACTTCAAGCGTTCGCCGTTGAAATGGCGATACGTACTCTGGCGGCGCTTGGATAGGATGAACGCTCGAGTAGCCTAGATTGCTTGGTGCCTCGTTTGCCGCGGTAATCATGCGGTCGGATGTTCCTTTTGCGTTGGAACCAAATACCGACGAATCGGCTGGATTTTGCAGCCGCCACTCGGTTTTCGTTTGCGGGGTGGTATTCGAATTCGAGCTATTGCCACTGCGGTTTTCGTCCAAGTAACGGTCGATATCGCTGCGGTAACCGTCTTGTCCATTGGACTGGCTCGGGCGAGCCGATTCGAGTCGAGGTTGGTCTAGCGGAGCACGGTCGCCGTTCGCCGATGACGGGGCGCCCGAGAGCGGTTCGGTGTTGGGGACGTAGCTTCCGCTTGGGGCCGTCGACGGAATCGGGATCGTCATCGAGTTGCTCGGGGGTGCGATCGCGCCCGTTTGGTTGATGCTGCCGAAAGGGCTGGGCGGCGAGGAGCTTGGCAGCGACGGCGAGACGGACCCATATGCCGAACTTTGGCTAAAGCTTTGAGGAACAGAGGTACC
>NZ_ANOG01001093.1 GCF_000346295.1 Rhodopirellula maiorica SM1
CACCGAGGAACACCACCAGCGAGATCCCCATCGCCCAACCAGTCTGGGTCTTGCTGATCGGCAACTGCATGATCGCATCCGCGCTTGCCAACAGCATCAACACGGGGATAACCAACCAAGCCGTTGCCCCACGAAACGAACTGACGATGCTGCGTAGGTGCGGAACAAACCCGCGATCGGTGTAATCGAGTACGACGCCGTAGCGATGTTCGGCCGACCAACTAGCTGCTGCCAGCGCAAGCCCAGGAAACAACAGCACCAACGATTGCAAGAACATCGAATTCTGGATAACCGGCAACGTATCGAGAGACCGCGCCAATCCGAAGCCGCCCAAGCACATGACGACTACGCCTAGGCTGAGCCAGCGAAAGACGTCCAATTGGGTTTCCAGCCACTGAGCCCCTTGGATCGGTTTGATATTGCCCGCCAAGACTTGCCGCGATGTCGTTCGGGCGGCAACGTGACAAAGAATCCACCAAGCCGCGATCATCCCCAGCGTCGCTACGCTCGCTCGCAGCATGTCGACTTCGCCGGCGGGCAGCGAACCACAACTAAGCGAAAGGACGACCAACAGGAAAGATTGCAGATGCATGATTGAGCCGGGGCAAAGGGAGTAAGCTCCGCGAATGGGAATCCCGAGTGTAGCACCCGAATTTTCAAATTCGGGAATTTGCCCCGCATTCCATCACCAATAAGGTCGCCTCGGCTCGGAATGATTCGATTCTAGCGATTACAACGGCTCGATTCTTAGCTCGGAAAAAACGGCATGCGTATTGACAACTCGCAGCCCGATCCCGCCGATGGCGTAATGATCGTCGCGACTGGTCAAAACGAGTTTTCCATTGTCAAAGATTTCAAAGCGATCGCCCTTGGCTCGTACCCGAAAGCGGTGGGCGTCGTTGGGGTCAATTTTCAAATGAGCTCGAGCGATCTCGGTCCAATTATGTCCATCGGTACGACCAAAGATCACGCGATTGGCACGTGGAATCAACCCCGCAAAATAACCTCGTTGAGCATCAAATCCGATCGCTGCGGCGGTCGTGCGAAACAGCAAACCCGCGTCCCGAGCGTCTGCATCGCCGCGGAAATCGATCGTGACTTCGGCATCAAAGTCGGCAGGGATCTCGCCGTCGAGCATCCATTTCTCGCCGCTCCGGTACGCATTGATCGGCGTTTCAGGAACGCCCCCCAAATGAATTCCCTGCGGATCGTGATCGATGAATTGATGGTGTCCATAGTAGGTTGCGTCGATCGGCTGAGTAGGATTCTTCAGCGATGCTGCCCACGGCAATTTTACTTTGGACACCGTCTCGCCTGAGGGCCGTGTCAACGGGACTCCTGCCGTTACGGGCTTGCCGAACATCGGTGAATGGTTGGGGCGAAAACGCATGGGTTGGACAAAGATGCTACGTCGCCAACCTGGCTCGCGATCTCGTTTGGCATGATATACATGCCACCACTGTTTTCCGTCGATCGTTTGCACGAAACAGGAATGCCCGATGCCATAGGTTTCCGAAGTTCCTCGGAAAACGGGGCGATCGTTTTTCTGCCACGCGGAGGGATTCAGCGGATCGTCGCCAACAAGTTCTAGTTGTCCAAGTTTGTAAGTGGGCAACCACGACGCGCCACACGAATAGATCACAAACGTACGTTTTCCGTGCTTGAGCACCTGCGGTCCTTCGGCGAGCCCGCGTTGACTTGGATTCGGCTCGACGCGTTCCCACAAATAGTCATCGTTATCACAAAGGCGAACGCGAGGTCCCGCCAATTGGGTCGGCGATTTCATCGGAGCGATGTAGAGATATTGTTGATCGGTACCAGGCGAATCCCAACCGGACCAAATCGCATACCGCCGGCCCTGATGTTCCAGCACGGTCATATCGATGGCCCACCCATTGGGCGAGCGTCCATCGTTGCCGTCTCCGGTCGCAAACGGTCCATGCAACTGGTACGGCCCCAGCGGATCCGTCGACTGCGAACGCAACACGTAGGCCAAGTGATTTTCGTTTTTGCCGTCAGACGCCGCTAAATAGATGTGCCAACGGTCATCGAGGTAATGCAGCTCCGGCGCCCAGATTTCTTGTGAATACGGGCCCGATTCTGGGGCCTGCCAAACAATGTGCTTTTCCCCCAGCGATGTCATCTTGTCCGTTGTATGAATTGCGATCGCGCGATTACCTTCGGAAAAACACCACAAGTAACGCTCGGCATTCGGATCGCGAACCAACCATGGATCCGCTCCTTCGGCGATCGGATTGACAAACTGATTCGACGGCAGCGCGGTGGTCGAATCGGTTTGTTTGAACGTCGGATCGCCCGCATCCTTAGGCAAGTCGCTGTTCCAATCGAGCAGCATTTTCTTGAAACGTGAGACGAGATCGGCGTTCGCATCGGCAACATTGTTGCTTTCGGAGACATCGGTGCTCAGATCATACAGCTGGGCACCATTACCATCGTAATTCAGGTAAAATTTCCACTTCCCATCACGCATCGCCAGATCCGAATTTGGATTCTGTTTTGTCCCAGGGCGATCGGGAGGACGTCGCCAAAAGATCGACGCCGCGCGACTCTCGCTCGCTAAACCAAGCAATGTCGTGTGCAAATCTTCGCCGTCCAAATCCGCTTTCTCCGGCAGCGATGTGCCGGTGATCGTATACAGCGAACGATTCAGATCGATGGCAGAAAAGACCGAAGTCGAGTTGACAGAGCCGGCCGCAGCCTCGGCCAGAATCCCCGGTCCCCACACAATCAATGGTGAGCGAATGCCGGCTTCATACAGATACCCTTTCGAACCACGCAGCGGTTTCGCCGATCCCGCTCCTGGTTCGGGACCGTTATCCGAAGAAAACACGATCAAGGTGTTGTCTTTCAGATTAGGATCGTTGCGAATTCGGTCAAACAGCACGCCTAGTTGTTCGTCCATCGCCTTCAGCACCGCGTAGTACAACTCGCGTTTCGATTCCCCGGTTGCGTCCCGAAGCACCCGTGGTGGAAAGAACGGCGAGTGGACATCATCGGGCCACAGGTTGATGTAAAACGGTTTCTTCAACAGTTGCGATTGGTCGATGAACGAAACCGCATCACGGACAAACGCGGCGGTCACCACGCTGCGATCCTCCCAGCGAATTGGGCCTTGCCCGAGATTGGCCGAACCCAAGTCGTGCCTCTCAGGCTCGCGACCATCGTAGGTGTCTTTGAGCGGAAGGACGCGCGGCCCGAGCCCTTCGAAATTGGTCAAGCTGCGATCGAATCCATAGCGACCAATCAATGGGGCGTCCCCCACATCCCGCTGGCCCCCCATATGCCATTTCCCAAAATGCCCCGTCGCATATCCGGCTGCATACAGCTCACGCGCAAGCACCGGAGCTTTGGGCGAGAGCCAATTTGCGATGCCTCGTTTACGATTGCTTTGTCGATTGGCCAAGTAGGAACTGATTCGATGACGCTGAGGATACTGTCCGGTCGTCAGTGCGACTCGTGATGGTGAACAGATGGGCGAGTTGACGTAATACTGTGTGAACTTGATCCCTTCGCTCGCCAAACGATCGATATGAGGCGTCTGAACCACGTCGCCGCCAAAACAGGAAATGTCGGACCATCCCATGTCATCAACAAAGACGTTGACGATATTGGGTGTTTTGTCCGATACGATCGGCTTGGGCGTGTTGTAGTAGGCCAACGAGTCATGCGTCTGAGCGGTCCATCGGTCGACCGCCGCACGCAGCGACGCCAATCGCTCAGATTGCGATGGATCCGCAATCAAATTGTTTTGCTCTCTAGGATCGTCCGCCAAGAAATAGAGTTCTTCGGCGGGACGCAGCAGGTAACGCTCGACCTTCTGCTTGGCTTGTGGCGAGTGCAACGCCTGCTCGACCCAGCTTTCCCAGTAATTCGATCGTCCACTGACTTCGGTAACATGGCTGGTAAAACGAAATTCGGGATGCAGGTTGCGAATGTATTTCCATCCGTCATTTGTTCGCGCCGCGCGAATGGGATAGATGTTTTTGTCACCATCGCCGCTGTGCGTTGTCAAAATTAGATCGCGATGTTCGTTTTGCTCGCCTCGCAAGACCGGCACAAACGAGCGTCCGTCGATCGACGATGGCGGCTCGCCACCGGCAACATCCACCAGCGTGGGTAAAACGTCGATCCACGAAACCATTGCATCGGAGCGAGTGTTGGGCTGAACATGCCCGGGCCAACTGACGATCAACGGCGTGCGGATTCCTTCTTCGTACAGATTCCATTTGCCAAATGGCCACTGCGCCCCATGGTCGCTGGTGTGCAGAAAGAAGGTGTCGCTGCCGAGTTTTTCTCGTGCTAGATCAAAGACTTGGCCGAGTTCGTTGTCCATGATCCGCACGGCGGCTAGGTACTCGGCGCGGGCGGCACGTGTTTGCGGGGTGTCTACATGATGCGCCGGAACCTGGACGTTGTCAGCGTTAAATTCGCCTGTCTGTTCAGGCCAAGGGACATGCGGCCAATTTGTTCCCACGAACAAACACAACGGCTGGTCGCTTTGCCGTTCTCGCAACCATTTCAGTGCATTGGGCACTGCGGTGTCTTCGTGATAATTGAAGTCGGAAGCGAGATCAAAGCCGTATTCCGTCGTCTGTCTGTAATGCCCGACTTTGCCAAACGAGACGACTTCGTAACCGAGTTGCTGTAGATAGGCCGGCAACTTTTTGATGTCGGCACGAGGACGAGAATGATTCGGCTCGGCACCATTGTTTGCGGGATAAAGCCCGGTCAAAAGTGCAGCACGGCTGGGAGCACAGGCCGGTGACGCGACAAACGCTTGGTCAAACGTCATCCCCGCAGCAGCAAGCCGCGACATGTTCGGCGTGTCGATTTCATCGGATCCATAAACGGACGAGTCATGCCACGTGTGATCATCCGACAGAAATACGACGATGTCGGGACGATCCGATGCGGAGACCACCGAGCAGAGAAAGAGACAACTGACAAACGCAAACAACATCAATCGAAAACGGTTCATCAATTTAGTCATCCAGTAGGAAGGAAGGTCATCTAGTTCCAATCCGCCAATTCACGCAGCACGGATGTCGCGTACGTTCCTTTGGGCAGATCAAATCGCAGGACCAGAGTACGGCTATCTTCCCATTCCAAACGGGACGCCTCGGGACACAGCCGCATGACGCGGCGTTCTTGTTGCAGATTAAACGAGGCCAGCCCCTCGATGATTTCGGGATGACGCTCGACCACACTCTGTTCCAATCGCTTGACTTGGTCTCGTGAGAGCAGATCGCCTTGTCCCCACAGCGGCGAAGTCAATTCAAGCTGCTTTTGTCGGACTCGCTCGGCTTCGTCACCGCGGTAGTTTCCTGGAATCACTAAACTGCGGTTATTGGTGAAACCAAACACCTCGCCATCGAGCGGCGTGTCCCAATTGCCCTGCTCAACACGCTGGGCGACACAGGCATTAAAAATAAAACTACGTGCCGCCGAAATCAAAATACCTCGGAGCGGGCGATCGCGGACATCGAGTTCGCCTGACATAAAACGGCGAGCCTGATCGACGTTGCCGCCGTCACGGCCGAAACGCTGAGGCCCAAAATAGTTGGGTACCCCGCGATCACTGATTTGCTGCCAACGTGCGGCCGCCTCACTTTCGGAAAACTCACACTCACGCAGCCGGATGAGGAATCGATTGCCATCATGTGATCCGCGGTGCAGCTTCCTCAAATTGCGAGTGACATTGAGAATCCGAATTCCATCGTCAGCCAAGTCGTCCTGCGTCGGCGACGGTTGGCCCGGCAAATGGATGCTGAACCACTGCCGAGTGATCGCGTGGTTGTCTTTCATGCCGCAATGGCTGACCAAGCGTTTTCGGAGTCCAAGTTTTTTGGCAATCAGAGTCGCCACGTCATTGGTATTTCGCTCGGACTTTTCGACCCAAACCAAACAGTGCTCGCCATCGCCGGATGGCTCGAACCCAAGCCGCTCTTCGACCTGAAAATCCTCGGGGCGGGATTTAAAGCGGACCGCCCCAAGCGATTCACCATGCAGTCGAGGAGGTTTGATCGGGTTCATGCAATATCGCATCGAGAGATCACAAAGCCGGTGAGCACGCGAGACAGCACAACCCCACCAATTGATTTATATTACCAGCCACAATATCGCAAACAACCCCCACCAACATCGCTTACTGATTAACAAAAATTACAAAACTAACTCGCGAGTCGAGAAAACCACAAATCCCCAGCTTGGATCAACAAGAAAATCCTATGACATATTCCGGCCGATTCAGCGTCACTTGATGACGGCCAACAGAGAGCCAGCGTGGGGAATGCCAATAGAAGACGACCGGCGGGATTCCCGCCGGTCCAGTCATCCACAAACGAACTCGGATTTTGATCACTGAGGATGGGCGGTGCAGCGACTACTGCGGTTCGGGCATGTAGAGCGCATTGTAGATGCCCGTGGACCGGTCCGAGTGTACGTGGTCGGTGTAAAACGCGACCAAGCGGTAACCATGTGAAACAAGAGCTGCGTCCACGGGAAAGAACGTCCCGCTGGCTCCGGTCGCGTCGGAGGGGCGATAGAATTCAAAAACGATCAAACCGATGGCCTTGCTTTGTAAGGAAGCTTGAGCCCCTTGGATCGTCCGCAAGTCCGCACCTTCGGTGTCAATTTTCAGCAGATCGATTTTCTCAACGCCTAGCTCGGCTCGAGCTTTGTCGAGCGTCTTTAGCTTGATCGTGTCGGTTCGCAAGTACGTTTCGTTCTCGGGCGACATCACCGGGGTGCGGTCACATGTGGACGCATACACACTGGATTCGTAGATATGGATCGAGCTGTTTGCGTTGACGTCACTGAGTCCGTAATTCAGACAATGCACCGAAGGCAAAGTCCTGGTGTTGGCTTTCAACTGGGCAAACGTCGACTCGACCGGCTCGAACGAATAGATCGCTTTCGGGCAAATTCGCTGAACCAGCTTGGACGCCGTTTGCCCTACGTTGGCGCCGACATCGAAAACGACATCCAACTTGGTAAACGAAGGATGCCAAGCTTCGCGTGCAATCCGGGCTGCGTCGTCAAGCCAATCCAATCCAAAGCGTTTGGTCCGCAGAAATCGATAACCGACCTTGGTTTGTACGCGGTAGCTAGCCCGAGCGGCCCAATCTTTGACGAAACTTGGCATGACGTTTGATTCCATTCGTAGAGGGAAGCCAAGCAACGACGAATCACACCGCATCGCTTTGCATTGCAAATCGTCTTCCAAACGGGACGACCACAACGTCGGAGGAGACATTCCCCTCTCGACATTCGCTCAAGATACCCGGGAAACCGGATTGCTGGCAACGCGAATCCTAGGCGGGATCATACGCCGCACTGCCAAGCCCGCGGCCACGAGGGATGAATTTGCACATCAAGATCCCCAGGAAGTACAAAAACATCAACGGAACTGCCAATGCGACCATGCTGGTGACATCTGCTGGAGTAAGCAGCATCGACATCACAAAAATGACTAACACCGCCACTTTCCAACTCTGGATGTAGGCTTCGGTTTCAAACAATCCGATACGCTGCAAGAACAACATCACCAACGGCAACTGAAACGCGATCCCGAAGCCAAGCGGCAGCATCAGCACGAAGTTGACGTAGTAGGTCAACCGCGGCTCGACCGCCACATCCATGCTGCCGTTAAACGCCAATAGGAAGGTGAGCACGTAGTGCAACACCAAAAAGAACGCCAGCACGACACCGCTACTAAACAAGATCACGCTGATCGGCATATACAGATACACATAGCGGCGTTCATGGGCATGCAGTCCCGAGGCGACAAACGACCAGAGGTGATACAGAATCATCGGTGACGCCAATACCGCGCCCACAATCAAGCCAGCCTTGACCCAGATCATGAAGGGTTCTTCGATCTTCAGCGAACTGACGCTCGTCTTGCTTTCACGCAGCTGGATCTTGGGCTGCAGCGCCGTGGGATCTGGCAACTGCTGCAGCAGCTCTTTCATCGCATATGGTTTGACCGTCACTGCGGGAACGTCGGGGGTGTCGGTCGCATCAAGATTGGACTCGATCGCGTCGGGAGCCAGCGTTTGCAATTCTTCGGGGATCTCGTAAATGGTTTCCCAGACCAACGCGTTTCGCATTAAGAATTCGCGAAGTGGCTGAATTTCAGGATCGTCCAGATCGGAATAACCTAAACTGGTCAAATCGCGATCCGCATTGAACTGCTGAATCGCTCCTTGCAACGGTGCTTGGATAAACCGGATCACGTCATTGGCAAAGAACAGCCCGACGCACAAGCCGACCCCAAGCCACATGATTGCCTTGACCAGACTCGACCTTAACTCTTCGAGGTGTTCCCCAAAGGTCATCGTTGAGTTTTCAAATAGGTCGTCTTTAGGAAGTGCCGGTCGATCCACGATAGATAATTTTAGTTGAAAGTCGGGGGGAGAGTGGGGTCAGTTTTAAACGATTGGAAAGCCTAGCTGACGATTGTTCTAGCAGAGGGCCTCTTCTAGTAGAGGGTTTCTGCTAGCAGAGGGTTTGCTGCCCGCACAGTGTCGCCACACGGCGGAGAACCTAAAATCCTCGCACACGCAAAGACACGCTGCCGCGAACGCCTCGGCACTAGTCTATCAACGCATCCTTCGTTATCGATGTCATCATCGTCCATCCAAGTCTCGAAAAACCTGAAAGCTACGATTGTTGTGTCCATGATTGAGCCATATCCCCTTCGCTTCAAGCCCGTTTTGAAACAGACCCTTTGGGGTGGGCGTCTGCTCGGTGAACAACTGGGTAAACCGATTGGCGATGACGCTAATTACGCGGAAAGTTGGGAGGTTGTCGATCATGGCACCGACCAGAGCATTGTCCAATCGGGCTGCCTAGCAGGAAAAAGTCTTCGCGAACTCCTGTTAAACCATCGCGAATGGCTGATGGGGGATGCCGAGGACGACCAATTTCCTTTGCTGCTAAAGTACCTCGATTGTAATCGGGTGTTGTCGGTTCAAGTCCATCCGTCGGACGATTACGGGGCAAAAATGACGATTCCTGATCGGGGTAAAACGGAAGCATGGTATATCGTGGCTGCCAAACCCGATAGCGTCGTCTACGCGGGACTAAAATCGGGAGTCGGTGAAACCGAATTGCGCAACGCGATCGAGCAGGGAACCGCCGACGAGGTGCTGCACCAATTTCACCCCCAACCGGGTAGCTGCGTGTTCATTCCCGCAGGAACCGTGCATGCCTTGGGCGCAGGACTGCTGGTCGCCGAAATTCAACAATCGAGCGATACCACGTTCCGTTTGTTCGATTGGAATCGAGTCGATTCGAAGGGAAATGCCCGGGAATTGCACATCCAAGCCGGAATCGACGTCACCGACTTTGGTCGCGGTCCGGTTCAGCCGATTCAAGTCAAAGAAGGCGTTCATGCCTGGCAAACGCTGGTCATGTGCGACAAATTTGTGCTGCGGGCCTTTGACAGTGGACCGCAACCTCGGCTGGGAGAAGAGTTTGGTGACGATGATCATTTTCACATCATTACCGTTCCCAAAGGAACCGCCACGCTGACGACGGAAAATGAGGAAATACAGCTCAGCACCGGCGATTCGTTGTTGCTGCCGGCCGCGTTGGGCAAAGTTCGCATCGATTTGGCCGCCAATAGCACCGCGCTCAAAATGATCGCAGTCTAGGCCCAACGTAATCACACGCCTTCGCCCCCCAAAGTGTTGCTTTAGACCAGCTGCGGCAAAACCAGTGCAGCGCAGCGGTCTTGCGGACGTGATAATCGGCAAGACCGCCCCCCTACAGAGCCGATCTTGCTAGCAAAACACTAAGCAAGTTGGACTCTTGCCGTCGTCGATCTCGATAAACAAGAGCGAAGGACCGAAACCTCCCTTCCGCTGCCACCTCTCCCACTCAAGTTCCTCTTGGCAGCTTGCTAACAGACTTCGTACTCTCCCACAAATGGGTTGTGACTTTCCAAGAGCATTCGCGTGTTCTCGGTCGATCGCATGGCCCGGCCGTGGCAATCCAATGGAATCGGACACATGCGAACCACACAACTGAATCTTCCCACGCTGCTGGGCGTTTCTCTTTTATTTCTCTCGTTCACCGGTTGCCGCGGCGGCGGATGGTTTCCCCCGGCAGGCACGATGAACGAGCAACAAGCCAACGCGATCGTTCACGATCCGTATCCACAGAATGACATTGCGCCTTACGAGGCTGCTTCGCGACCGCCGAGCTATCAACAACCGTTACCCGAACCGGTTCGCAATCGCTTGGTTCCGGACGCCATGCCGTGGTTGGGCCGCTAAAGCAGTGCGGGTGGCGTTGGCAGCGAGCGGATGCTTTGGTTAACGATGCGGCGCGGGCTGTGTTTGGCTCGGCCGGCCTTGAAAACAGGCTCGTTTGCCTACTTCCCCCAAACCTTCTTTACCAAATCAAAAAGTACCTCCGTCACAAAGCGGCATGGTTCTGGTACCTTTTGTCGATAAGTCCACGTCGACGGTCCGAGAACACGAATGCCACGCCCAAGCTCTAAAAAATCGAAATCCCCTCGCCAAGGCTCCAAATCGGAAGCGTCTACTGAAAAGGGATCTGAAATTCGTCTGCAAAAACTGCTCGCCGCAGCTGGTTTTGGCAGTCGCCGTCAATGCGAAGAACTGATCATCGAGGGACGCGTCGAAGTCAACGGCAAGATCGTGGACCAATTGGGCAGCAGCTTTGATCCCAAAGAGGCCAAGGTCTTTGTTGACGGCACAGCGCTACGAGCTCAGAAACTCGTCTATTACGCAGTCAACAAACCGGTCGGCGTGGTCACAACGAACTCCGATCCGCAGGGTCGCCCGCGAGTGATCGATATGGTGCCGCCGACCGAACGTGTGTTCCCGGTGGGACGTTTGGACCGCAGCAGCGAAGGCTTGATCCTGCTGACCAACGATGGCGAATTGGCCCAAAAGCTGGCGCATCCCAAGTATCAAATCAAAAAAGTCTATCGCGTGGTGGTCGCTGGCAAGGTCGACGTCAAAGCGATGAAGCAGATGGAGAAGGGGATCTACATCGCCGAAGGCTTTGTGCGAGTCGAGGG
>NZ_ANOG01001094.1 GCF_000346295.1 Rhodopirellula maiorica SM1
ATCCCCCGAGTTCGAAATGGGCGGGGTAGGCGTCGTTGTCGACGACTCGCAGCAGATTGAATTGTTCGGCAATCGTTCGCTGAGGGTCCAGTTTGCTGTCGGCGGGACCGCGACGTCGATAGACCGTTCCCGACCCTGTTTGAGCTCGCCGCTGGTCAAGGATTGCCGGATATTGGCGCACGAAATCGCGGCAGAGTTTGAAAGTGACTCGTGCTTGTTCGTCGCGAATTTCTGGCAACAGTTCGTCGCCGCCGAGTTCCATGTGATCGGTCAGGTAGATGTCGCCTTCGTCGAATCGCTCGACTGCTTCGATCAGACACACCGGGATGCGATTAATTCCTGCGAGCACCTGCCATGTCACAGGCGACCATCCTCGTCCGAGCGGTAGATCGCTCTCGTGCACCACCAATGTATTGCGGCTGCGAGCGAGGACATCTGCGGACACGATTCCCCAATACGAGAGTAAAAAGGTGATGTCCGATGTCACGATTTCGTTGGCGTCCGCGACGATCGTGACTTCATGCCCGTCGCGGCAGAGATCTTGTTGTAGGCCTGCCAGCAATGGAAACAGCCAGCTTTCCGCCGTGGTTGCGATCGTTATTTTTAGAGACATCAGCGAGGGGACAGAGCGTTATAAACAAGTTCCGCTCGCACCCAATCCTCTTCGGTGTCGATGTCATGGACGAGGTGAGCGGGAATGGAGATAGGAACCAACTTTTCGGGAAATAATCGTGTGGGGTGTTGGAAGGTCGATGGCAATCCCCAGTAAAACATGCCTGCGTCGAAATAGCGTTCGGGTAACTCTTGCGAACGTTTCGTTTCGTTTTCGGGCCAAACAAATTGCCCCCAGCCATCGTCACGTATTTCGAATGCCCGTTGGATCGGGGATGGAAAAGTGGCAACCGAAAACGTCATTTCGGCACCATGTTTGTCCAACATCGTTATTCCGTCTCGGAGTTGCTGGGCTGTCAGAAACGGGGCGGTCGCGGTCACCATACAAACGCGGCTAATTTCGCCGAAGCGTTCGTTGCAGAAGTCAATCGCATGTTTCATCACACGATTGGATCCCACGGTATCGCCGGACAATTCGGCGGGACGTTGAAAGGGAACTTCAGCACCGCAATGCAGAGCGACGTCGGAGATTTTATCGCAGTCGGTCGAAACGATCACATGGTCAAAGACGCCGGATTCGATGGCGGCGTTGATCGAGTATTTGATGATCGGTTGCCCGCAAAACGGACGAATGTTTTTGCCTGGGATGCGTTTACTGCCGCCGCGAGCTGGGATGATTGCAATGATCATAATGTGTCCGTGAACTGAAGCACGCTGTCGACAACCAAACCAACGTCGGCATCGCTCATTTCCGGGAACAGCGGCAAGCTCAGGCTTTGTTGGTACTGTTGTTCCGCAATGGGGCATTTCCCAGCACGATAGCCATAGCTGGATTGATACCAGGGTTGCAGATAGACGGGGATGTACAACACTTGCGTACCCACTCGTCTCGCACGAAGTGACTTCATCATCGAACTTCGCGTCACCCCCAAACTTTTAAAATCAACCATCATCGTATAGAGGTGCCATGACGTCAGATCACGGTCACGCTCGTTGCGTAGCCCCGGGGTTTGGATCCAATTGATTGACGCAAAGGCATCGTTGTAGGCAGCGACAATTTCACGACGACGATTCAAGAACGAGTCGAGTCGTCTGAGTTGGTTGAGTCCCAATGCACACTGGAAATCGGTGATGCGATAATTGAACCCGAGATCGTGCATCTCGTAATACCAAGGTCCCTGTTCGTTCAGCGCGGCATTGTCGGATTCGTTGACACCGTCGCCGAGGCCGAGAAACATCTCGGGCTGGCGAACCATGCCATGACTGCGAAGTCGACGTGCTTTTTCGGCAAACTCGTCGTTGTCCGTGACGAACATGCCGCCTTCGCCGCACGTCATCGTTTTTACCGGGTGAAAGCTAAACGTCGTGATGTCAGCCCATGGATGACCGCCGATTTTGTAGTGCTGGCCGTCGTGTTCAAATTCGCCACCGACGGCGTGACAAGCGTCCTCGATCACGATCGCGCCGTGTTGCCGAGCAATTTTACTGATCGCGACCATGTCGGCGGTTTGGCCTCCATAGTCCACCGCCACGATGCCGCGGGTGTCGGGTGTCCAGTCGGCGGCGAGTTTGGCAGGGTCAAGATTGTAGGTAACCGGATCGATGTCACAAAAATCTGGCGTTGCACCGACAAAGGCAGCGCAATTGGCGGATGCAAGAAACGTATTCGGGCTGGTGACCACGCGATCGCCGGAGCCGATCCCGGAAACCAGCATCGCTAGATGCAGCGCGGCGGTCGCATTACAAACGGCAACCGCGTGTTTGGCACCGACTCGCTGTGCAAACGCCTCTTCGAACTCGCCGACCTTTGGCCCGGTTGTTAACCAGCCCGATTGGATCGACTCGGTGACCGCTTGCAAGTCCGCTGCGTCAATCGATTGACGACCGTAGGGTAAGATGTTCACGAGGCGGTGAAATTTGCATCGACGTGTTGCTTGATCAATTGACGCAGTTCATCCACGTTCAACCACTGGTCGTTGCTCTCCGAGCTGTACAGAAAGTTGTGCTCGACTTGGGTGGCGTCATGATGTTCCGCGAACGTCGCAATCGTTTCGTTGTGTTTGCGACGGTGAAGCATCGGGACGATCACGTAGTAGCGGTCATTTTCGATTGTATTTTGGCTGTCGCTTGCCGTGACCATTTCCTCATGTAGCTTTTCACCCGGACGAATGCCTACGATGGGTTTCTCGCACTCTGGGCCGATCGCTTCGGCAAGGTCGGTGATTCGATACGACGGAATTTTGGGGACCAGGATCTCGCCCCCGATGCTGTTCTCGAGTGTATACAGCACCATGTTGACTCCCTCGTCCAACGAGATGTTGAAACGCGTCATGTTAGGGTCAGTGATCGGCAGCACGCCGGTGGATCGTCGCTTCAAGAAAAACGGGATTACGCTGCCGCGGCTGCCCATCACATTGCCATAACGAACCACCGAGAAGCGGATATCGCGATGGCCTTTTAGATTGTTAGCGGCGATAAATAGTTTGTCCGAGCAGAGCTTGGTTGCACCGTACAAATTGATTGGCGCCGCAGCCTTGTCAGTGCTCAACGCCACCACGTTTTTTACTCGCGTGTCTAACGCCGCTTCGATGACGTTTTGGGCGCCCAGGACGTTGGTTTTGACGGCTTCGAACGGATTGTACTCCGCTGCTGGGACTTGCTTCATCGCGGCAGCGTGAATTACCGTATCGATTCCTTCCATCGCACGTTGCAGCCGGTCTTTGTCGCGAACGTTTCCGATAAAGAAACGAATCGCGGGGTATTCGTCGACAGGAAATTGCTCCGCCATCTCGGATTGTTTTAATTCGTCGCGAGAATAGATCACCATTCGGGCGACATCAGGCCAACGACGAAACACTTCGGAAACGAAGCGACGTCCAAACGAACCGGTCCCGCCAGTGACCAGGATGGATCTTCCGCTCAGCCCAGGGCCATCTGACCCAGCGGCGGTTTTCGTAACTTCACTCATCCTGTTAACTCTTGCCTTCTGCAATCGGGTGTGGTGATCGGTCTATTCAATTCGTTGACGTTCATGATCTGCTGCCAAGCCAATCGTAAGGTCGCTTCGTCGTACTCAATGCTATCGCCGCCAACGCTAGCAAAGTCCTTGACTTTGGCATCAATCGGGTGATGTTCAGGTAGTGGGATTCGCCAAAATTCCCGTCTTTGCTGTTGACGCACCAGGAACACAGGCGGGTCCCACGACGAAGGTCGATTGCATTATGTTGCGTCGGCGCGGACTTCGTCCACGTGGGTGACACATGCACCGTCAGCGGATGTAGATTTGGGGGCACTGGGCAATTGCGAATGACAATGCCGGCGGGCACAGTTTCCCTTCGACAGGCATCCTGACGCAAGCCCATTCCGGCGGCAATGACTTGCAGGTCACAGAGAACGCAAAGAAACAGCGAAAGACGTTGAGGCAACAATCCGATTTACCTCCTCTTTTGAGCAGCTAGGCGGAAGTCATTGCGTCTATTAGCCGCTTTGGCGCTAGCGGCTTTTTGATTTAATCGAAATGCGAATCGCATTGTTGAGCCGAGTGCCGTAAGGCACCGGGTCATGCGTGGAACCCGGCCGCTGACGCGCGAGCGGCTCACTAAATCAACAAGCCGCTGGCCACGGTTCCGACAATCAACCGGGGCTAGCGGCCAAACGGCTAACGGGATTTCATCCAATGATTCCTGCCTAGCTGTTTAGAGGTCAGAGTCGGCGGTAGCCGGCTCTGGGTGGGGCTGTTGTGTTAGCGATCGATGGTAGGCCGGATCAAGTCGCGGTAGCGACGCAGATCCGGCGGATGCGATTTTTGCACTGGAATTCGTTAAAACTGT
>NZ_ANOG01001095.1 GCF_000346295.1 Rhodopirellula maiorica SM1
AGGCCAAGCCGCCAAAATCGCCGCACGATGGCCTCGCGTCATGGTCAGGATCAAATCGGCAACGTTGACCACCGATTCGTCCAGTGGACGACTGCTGTGGCCGGTCAAATCCAACCCTCGTGATCCCATCACCGCGACCGCCTGCGGACTGGCGCCGGCCCCGTTGGACGCCGCCACGCCCGCCGAAATGACACGCACGGCATCATCGCAACCGGTTCGCTTGTTCAATTGTTCACGTAACAGGGTTTCTGCCATCGGACTACGACAGGTATTTCCGGTGCAGACCACCGCGATCACAGGTTTCACAAATTGGTTCATAGCAGCACGTTCTATCACGCCTTCGCGAAGCAACTCCCAGCGGTTGCCACTGACTCGGACAACCGTCGTGACACCACCATAGCGTGTCGGGCCATCATCGAGCAGCAGTGGCAATTCGTCGCCGTAGCTATCCACCATTCTAGCGGCAACGGTGGCAATCTCGGCCCCCTCGCCCGGCTCAAAACTAGCCAAGACCAAAGGACCCGACAAATAACGGTGAATTTGATCCAAAACCGAGTGGTCAACCACTCGAAAACTGACAAAACCCTCCTCGTCGACCACCTGTTCGCGGACCCCCACGGGCAATTGAGATAATGCCGAAAAGGGTTCGGGACATTGCACCGTCGCGGTTAACGGCCCCGGCCAACATCGGCGGGTCAGCCGCCGCAGCGTACTCGACGCCGTGCCGACGAAATCACACGCCGCGTCACGGCTGCGAACCGACAACTCGATCCAATGCCGTTTCGGACCTGACGGGTGACCCGACTCAGCAGCCTCGCTCTCGCGATTTGCAAGCATTCGTAGCTGCTCGACCCCTTTCGTGCTCAGCGCCAACGCCGCAAGCGTATAGGTCGTTTCGGTCGGCACCCCCACCACTTGCCCTTCGACCAACGCTTGGACAGTTCGATGCACGATATCTCGCGAATCTTCTGCGGTTTGGAGGTCCAGGATTTTTGGCATGGATCAGAGGGTCAACGAGAAAGCGGGCTGTTTTTCGACGGGGATGGCGTTCACAATTGTACGGGCTATTAAAACGTCTTCACAAGTCCGCGAGAGCAGCCGAAATTGCCTCCGTCGTCGTCATTGTTGATACACTAGCACCATTGACACAAAACAAAAACATAAAGCTGAAAACCGCCTTGTTACCAACGAATTTGTCTCCTGCAAAACAATCTCGTCGAACGATGCTATGCGCTTCGCTGGCGTTCGGTTCGAGTCTGATTTCAGGGTGCGTTTCGGGTGCGTCGGGTTCAAACGCCCAACTTGTGTGGGGACGGCGAGGGTTCAGCGAGGGGCGGTTTCTAAAACCTCGAGCGATCGCGATCTCGCCCGCCGACGAATTGTTCATCGTCGACACGACCGGCCGAATTCAAGTTTTTGACGTCGATGGAAATTTTCAGCGAAGCTGGAAAACCCCCGATACCGAAAATGGACGTCCCACCGGATTGGCCGTCGAAACGCCACCAGGCAAGGACCAAGTTCCGAATTTGCTGGTCGCCGATACGCATTATTACCGCACACTCGCCTACACGCTTGATGGCCAACTTTGCACCGACAAGCAAATTGGGGGTGTCTCGGGCCATTCGCCAGGCGAGTTTGCCTTTGTCACCGACACCGTTTGCGATTCACAAGGCTGTTTTTATGTCGGCGAATATGGCGATTCGGACCGAATTCAAAAGTTTGATCCCGAGCGAAATTTTTTGCTGCAGTGGGGCGGCACCGGAAACGCCCATGGCCAATTTGTCCGCCCGCAAAGTCTGGTCGTCCGCGATCACGTACTTTGGGTCGCCGATGCCTGCAACCATCGCATCCAATGTTTCGATATCCGCGAAGAAACGCCCAAGCTAATCAAT
>NZ_ANOG01001096.1 GCF_000346295.1 Rhodopirellula maiorica SM1
GCCAAGACTTTCGATCCACGACGAGTGCCCCCCCGAAACACCTGACGAGTCCCGCTACGAAATGCTTCACAGCGTTCTGGCGAAATCCACTACGTCGCAGCTTGCAGTTTTAAACTTGGCGGCTCGCTACCCGTCAATCACTTCCAACTTTGCAAACGCCAAGCGGAAATTATGTTCGCCATCATCAAACCGTACCGTCGCGGTTCGCTTCGGGCCTCGGCCGGTGATCGATACCACCGTTCCATCGCCATATTCGGTGTGTCGCACTTGGGTGCCTTCGCGATAAGCGGTCACCGGCGTGACGCCACCATTGAGCATATCGGCGGCTGTCTTCAGCCCCGCAACCTGAGCTGATTTGCGTTTCTTGCTTTCGACTCTCTCCGCGATCTCCGCTTCGGGCAACTGGCACACTTCGTCGTACGCCGTCGCGGCCGATTCATGTACCGTAGGCCCCGAGTCATCAGCGAGTGGATCGCCGCCGTCTTCGTCGGGTAAATCCCACGAATCGGGATAGCCACCGTGTGCGTCGGGATCCTCGTCGAACCAATCACGATCGACGTTGCTTTCGACTTTCTTCAGTTCGTCCAGTGGCAATTCGTTTAAAAACGGACTCGGTACCGCGGGCCGCGTGTCCCCCCGCACCGTTCGCCGCTTGCAAACGCTCAACTGCAACCGCTGCATCGCCCGGGTGATTCCCACGAACAACAACCGACGCTCCTCTTCAAACCCCGCATCGGTATCCATCGAACGTGAGTGCGGCAGTAGTCCTTGTTCGACTCCGACGATATAGATGCATGGAAATTCCAATCCCTTGGCCGCATGCAGCGTCATCAACGTCACTCGGTCATCGGACTCTTCGAACGCATCGGTGTCCGAGACCAAAGCAACCTGTTCCAAGAAAGCCTCGAGCGTTCCGTCTTCGGGATGCTGGCGATCGAATTCAACCGCGGCAGAAATAAATTCGTCGACGTTTCCGATCGCACTACTGTCTTGTTGATCGACCGACGATTTTTCGAGGAAGGCTTCGTATTTCGTTTCTTCGACAAGGTAACGCAGCAGATCTTCGAGTGTCGCCGACGCCTTCTTGCTCAGCCGATCATACAGTTCGACAAATCGCGTTACAAACGTGGCCGAACGTTTCGCGATCCCTTCGATTTTGTAGACGTCGCGTGCCGCTTGTAACATCGGAATTCGATTGACATCCGCATACCGACGCAGTCGTTCGACAGTTTTCGCACCGATGCCACGAGTCGGCACATTGACGACGCGTTGAAACGCCACGTCATGGCTGGGGTTGTTGATCAAATGCAGATACGCCAACAGATCCTTGATCTCTTTGCGTTGGTAGAACTCGACGCCGTTGATGATTTGGTACGGCAAACCACGGCTTCGCATCGAATGTTCTAACGACCGCGTTAAGGCATTCATCCGGCACAGAATCGCAAAATCACGTGGCCGCATTCCCTCGGTCCGAATCGCGTTGCTGATCGCGTCGGCGATCCCGTCGGCTTCCTGGTAACCGTCTTCGTACATCCTCAAAACCACCGGATCGCCTTCGGGGTTATGAGTGTAGAGATCCTTTTTCTTTCGCTTTTGGTTGTGGCGAATCAATTGGTCCGCCACACGCAGGATATTGGGCGTGCTGCGATAATTCTGCTCCAAGCGAACGGTTGTGACCGCCGGATAATCCTTTTCGAAGTCGAGGATGTTGTTCAAGTCCGCACCGCGCCATCCATAGATCGATTGATCTGGGTCGCCGGTCACGGCAAGGTTTGCGTTGTTAATCGACAACCCACGCACGATCGCGTATTGCGCCAAGTTCGTGTCTTGGTATTCGTCGACCAAGATATAGCGAAATCGCGAATCGAGGTCCTCGCGTAGTTCGGGATTGTTCCGCAACATGATCGCAACATGGAACAACAAGTCGTCAAAATCGACGGCGTTGGCGGTCAACAGTTGCTGCTGGTACACCGGGTAGACTTTTGCTGCCACCGCATCGCCGGTTCGACTGGACGCCGACAACATCATCTCCGGAGTAACCAAGCGGTTTTTGGCACTGCTGATGATCGAGGTGATCTGTTCAGGCGACGTGTGGCTGGTCGAGACGTTGGCAGCAGCGATCGCTCGCTTCATTGCCTGTTTTGAATCCGCGGTGTCATAGATCGAATAATTTTCGGACAACCCGGCCAGCGAAGCGTAGCGGCGGAGCAGCTGTGCACAGAAACGGTGAAACGTCCCCATCCAAACGGGTTGCCCCGGTGCGAGCTGGCCTAGACGAGTCCGCATTTCGTCCGCCGCTTTGTTGGTGAAGGTCACCGCAGCGATTTGCGAAGGCGAGACGCCTTGTGAAATCATGTAGGCAATGCGGTGGGTGACCACTCGCGTTTTTCCTGATCCGGGCCCCGCCAAAATCAGCAGCGGTCCATCGATGTGGGTGACCGCTTGTTTTTGAGACTCGGTCAGTCCGTTGAGGATGGCGTCCATGTCAAAAATCTCGAGGTAGAAAA
>NZ_ANOG01001097.1 GCF_000346295.1 Rhodopirellula maiorica SM1
CCCTCGGCGTCGCCATGAGCTAGCGATTCCGAGACAATCGGGCCCATCGGGGCGATGTTGATTTGTCCGTCGGCACCTACCGACGTGACGATCGATTCCAAGATCACAATGCCAGTTCCCGTCGCCATTGGGCTGCAATCGAGACAAAGTTTTCAAGCAGACGGCTACCATCGTCCGTCAAGATCGACTCGGGATGAAACTGAACTCCATAGACCGGCCGACTGCGGTGCTGGATTCCCATGATCACCCCATCATCGCTGTGGGCAGTCACCTCGAGTTCATTGGGTAGATGATCGGGATCGATTGCCAACGAGTGATACCTGCCGACATGCATCGGTGAGGCAATATGATCAAAGATGCCCTGCCTGTTATGAACGATCGATGACTGAATGCCATGCTCGGGACCACATCGCAGCACGATGCCACCAAAGGCAACGCCAATCGATTGATGTCCCAGACAAACGCCTAGCATTGGGATCTTCGATGATAGTTCGCGAATCACGGGGACCGAGCAGCCAGCTTCATGAGGGCTTTTCGGGCCGGGCGAGATCACGATCGCTTCGGGAGCAAGCGTCAAACATCCCTGGGCATCGATCTCGTCGCTACGAACCACGCGAGTGTCGCAGCCGAGTTGGCGAAAGTATCTGGCCAAGTTGTGGACAAAGGAGTCGTAGTTGTCCAGCAATAGAATCATGCGAAACCGCTTCTAATGGATCGGGCCGCTAACGACGCGGCTTGGCAAACTTAATCTTTTCGATCAGTTTGACAACTTCGTTGCCATCTTTGTACCCACTTACCGCCGTGATGGCCTTGATGACATTTTCATAGCGTAAGTTGTAATCGGTATCGATTTCGAGTTCAGGGCCCTCGTCCTCTTCGGTCGGCGTAGTCGATCCGATTTGCGAAACAATGCGGGCTCGCAGTGCGTCGTAATCGGTGCCTAAGTCCGAATCATTCAGTGCCATCGAAGCCAATCGCCCTTGCGAATCGGCTCGCAGTCGCAGTTTCAATCCGAGGTCAGTTGGATCGGCAGCACCCTGGCTATCCCCCAGCGGCATCCGCACGCTGAAGTCGCCTTCCATTTCCACGACTTTGAAGGTCATCACGAAGAACACCAGCAACAGAAAGACGATGTCAATCATGCTGGTCATGTTGAGTTCGTTCTTCTCGTTCTCGCCTTGGTTGCGAATTTTCATCGGTTGTCTTCCTTCACACGCAGCGCAAAGTTAACGAGTTTCTGTTCTTGCGCCACTCGGATCACCTCTTGCACATCACCGGCAGCGGTGTCTTTGTGAGCCCGGATGACGACGTTTGCGTCATCAGCGGTCTTGCCCTCGGATTCAATCACCGTCAATTCACGTAGCAATCCGACTCGTAGCGTTTCCACAGTGTAATCGTCGCCGCCAAGCACAATTTCACCATCCATCGCCACATGCAGGATGATCGGAAACTCGAGCGGCACTTCGGGCGGTTTCACCAATTGGCTGTTAGGCAACACGACACGATCATTCGCTTCGGTTTGCGCAAAATTGATCAACACCATGAAAAACGCGATCAACTGAAACGTCATGTCGATCATCGGCGTCAAGTCGCCTTCGGCCAAGTCAGGTTTTTTTGATTTGACTCGCATTTAAGCTTTGGTCCCCTGAGGCGTAACGTCCTCAAAACGGCTCATCAAGTTTTCGCTGGTCACACCGATTTCCAGCAGCATACGCGAGACGCGGTTCCGCAACACGTTGTAGGCCGCGATCGCAGGAATCGCGATCGCCAATCCAATCAACGTCGTGAAAAGTGCCGTCGAGATACCGGCGGCCAAGTCAGCGGGTTTCGGCGACGCTCCACCAAGTGCGATCACTTGGAACGATTCAATCATCCCGTGAACCGTACCAAACAATCCGATCATTGGGCTGAGGTTACCGATCAGCGCCATGTAGCTCAGCCGATGTTCAAGCTTCATGCTTTCCTCTTCACCGACTTCCTGCATCCCTTCGAGCGCCTTGTTGTAGCCGCGGGACAAACGTGCTAATCCGGCGGAAAGCACTTGGCCGAGCACGGATTCGTCGGCTTTGGCCATGTCATAGGCTTCTTGGAATTGTTTCTCGTTTAGCTTCTCTTCGAAACCTTCGACCAATTCGTGAGGACACAGCGTATCGCGGCGAGCGGCCAATACATTCATCACAAACAGCGAAACGAGTGTGATCGACAACACCAGGAACACGAACGAATAGGTCAAACCGAGTGCTTCGATTGTCCAAGCGAGCAGGTTCTGATCGCTCGATTTCTTTGCCGGCGAAGCCGCACCGTCATCCGCCGGGACGTCGGCGGGCACATCCGCAGGTGCTGCCGCAGCGGGTTCAGGTTCGCCAAATTCTGCGGCAGCATCATCCTGAGCTGACACAGGGGCGATTAGGAATAGCGATGCCATGAGCGCTAGACCCACAGAACGAAACGTGTGCATGCTGGGCGTGCTGAGACGGGCAGGATGCAGGAGGGAACCGCAGGCAGCGAACATCAACGAGACTCTCTGAAGATAAGAAGCGGGGAACGTGTAGATGTTTTTAATTTTCAGCGATCTTGAACGGTCCCGATCCCGGAACCACTGAATTCTAGCATTTGAACAGGATAGTTGGGGAAAAGTACCCTTGCACCCTCCAAGCAACTCGAATCGATTGAGAAAAGAGGCTCGAAGGTCCGCTCGCAACGGCAAAAGCCGGATCCGCATTTGAATTATTTGCCAAATCCGGGATAACGTTGTTGCAATTCTTGGCGTGCTTCGGCACCCCGTTCGGGTTTTCCAACCTTGGGCCACAACTCGACTAGTTTCGAAAGCGCCACGGCGTGGGCATCACTTTGACCTGAAAACATCAAGTGTGTATGCAGATAAGCCATGATCGCCCCTTCGGTGTCCCCTTTGGCTTCGTAAATCGCCCCTTGCGCGTTGTAGGTCCGCGCCGCCATTTCGACATCCGTCGGGTTCATCTCGCGGATCAGCGTTGAGACCAATTTCAAGCCTTCGTCCGCCTGTTTTTTCGAGGCCAACGCAGCCGCTTTTCCGGCGGTGGATAGCGATTGCAAACGGGCGGCTTCCACCGAGTCGACTTTCAATCCCAAAACTTTGTCGAACTCGGTAATCGCCGCGTCGGCGTCACCGCTGTGCAAGTGAACCATTCCGGTCAAATAGACCTGTTCGATCTTTGCGTTCACGGTCGGTGCTTGGCGAAGCGATCCGTAGAACTTCAACGCGCCCTCTTGATCGCCGAGTGCGAGGGCAAGATCGCCAAGCACCTTGGCGGCTTCGAAAAAATGCCACGAATCACGGTGCTTTGACGCAAACGCTAACATCGCTTGCTTCGCCGCTTGTTTGTTTCCCTTGCCTGCAATCGCCAATTGGCTCATCGAATAGGCGGTGTAGAACATCGCATCGGCTTTGATCACGTCACGCGGCAGTTCGCCTATGTTGACCGTCTTTAACTCTTGCATCGCTTGATCGTATTGACCGTCCAACGCAAACTCGCGTCCTTTGGTCAGGGCCGGAGAGTCGCCAGCGAACAAGATCTTTTCGATTTCACCGGCGACAAAGTTCTGCGTGTTGCCTCCGACTTTGACCTGAATCCCTTGTGGGCTGGTCTCGGCGACCGAGCCAATCACAGGCGAACCCGAACTTGGATAGATCCGGTCGTTTTGTGCTTGAACCGTATTTCCCAATAGCACCCAGCCGATCCAGACGGCGGACATCAGTGCGGCGTTAAAGTATTTCATTTTCACTCGGTCAGGCTTGTTGAAGTGAGTTTGTTGAGATGAGTTTGGTTATGGAAAAGGTTTTTATCTGCAACCGAGGCTGCGCCGCTTTGCGGAAGCACTTTGGGGCAACCGATTGCGGAACCGGCCTTAGCCGGCCGGGGGCAGCGGTGGTAATCCTTTCACCGGATCGCCTACCTGTTTTTGGATTTGACGAAGCAACGCGTCAAATTTAGCTCGTTGTGCCGGGCCACCCAGTTCGGGATAGATCCCTTCGACTTGGGTGATGTCCGTGATCGCTCGTTTCATGATCGCGTTGTCGTTTGCGCGTCGCCCCCACAGAAAACGCGAATACGCGATGTGGAAGCGGGCATCAAAAAAGATCTCTTTGAATTGTTCATTCCCGTTGGTTAGCTTGCTGATCTTGCCCCAGCCCCAGATGGTGTTTTGCTTGTTTGGACCGGGACGTCCGCCATTGAGTGCGGTTTGGTAAGCCCTTGGCGCAAATTTGTCAGGAAGCTCGCCCGCCCAGTTTTCGTACGCCGTCGCGGCTTCGACTTGCGCGTCCAGCATGGTTGGTTTTTCGAGCAGGATTTGTTCAAGCACATCGAGCGAATTCTTGTATTGACCGACCAAGCGGTAGCTGCGGGCCAATTGAAATTGAACCGATAGCGGCACATCGGGATTATCGGCTTTGAGTTGCTCGAACGTCTTGATTGCCGTTTCCAGCAGTTCTTTGGCGCGGCCGGTCGCTTTGGTCTCAGCCTCGGGCATCGCCGCTTCGCCCAATTGAACCAGTGTTTGCACGATCCACTGCAGCGTCGCGGGGTCCTTGGTGGTTTCCGCGATCTGAGTCAAAAAGACACGAAACGCGTCGATCAGTTTGTCTTTTTTCGCGGCATTGGCGGTTTCCAGTTCATCCTTTAAGCTGCGAGCCATCCCGATGTAGATGGATTGCAATCGCTTTTGGCCGTCTTCGCCTTTGTAGGTTTTGCGAAGCTTGTCCATGACCGCGGTGGCGCGTTTTAGCAATGCGGTCGGGTCGGTCCCATCGCTAGTCATCCGCTGGACAATTGTGGTCAATTCGGTGGCGTATAGATCGCCTTGTAACGCATCGTCATCGGCAGCAATCTTGCTGATCAACTTCACCGGACCATAGGTTTTATGGTCCAGCGTTGCCAACGCTTTAGCATCTTCGCCTTTACGCAAGTAGACTTTGGCCAACACCAATGCGGCTCGCAGGCCTTCGGGTTCGATCAGCCCGCCCTTGATTCCCGCCAATCCCTTGGTTAATTCTTTCTCGGCATCGCCCAACAGTTTGTCGGCGAGTTGATCGTTCTTTTCCTGTCGAGCGACGATCGATTGATT
>NZ_ANOG01001098.1 GCF_000346295.1 Rhodopirellula maiorica SM1
CAACTACGGTCCGATGATTCGTTTCAATCGCTACGAAGACACGGCAACCGAAAGCAATGCAACGCTACGTCAATTGTCGGGGTTGGAAATTCGTGGCGGTACGTTGACCACTGAAAGCGTGTGGGACGATACCGACATTGTTCACATGTTGTTTGATGGGTTGACGGTCGAGAATTTCCACAGCTCCGGTGGCTTGCGATTGCTAAGCCGCGTGGACGAAAGTCTGGTTGTAAAATTGACCGGTGCGGGGACGGCCAACAGTGCAACACTGGGTACCGGATTTACCGCCACCGGTTCAGTGGGTGACATCGAAGATCGCATTGGCGGTGCAATTCACATCATCGGTCAACCGGGGGCGCCGGTCGTTTTGACAAGCCTTCAAGACGACACCGTGGGTGCAGGACTTAAGCCTGATGGATCGCAGTTCACCGATACCAACGGTGATGGTATCCAATCACGACCCGAGTCAAATGATTGGCGAAGCGTTTTCCTAGACCAATACAGCAACGACCGTAACGTCGATGTGATCACCGAGTTCGAATTGCCAACCGAAGTGGCGCCGGGACTCAACGGAGCGATTGAGAACGCTCAGTTGCTCGGCGAACTGGCTCCGAATCTGTTTTCCGGTGACGAAAATCTGCGACACGGATTCGAGGTCGAAGGTTATCTCAGCAGCGAAACCGATATCGATACCTATACCTTTACCGGTACTCCGGGGACCGAAATCTGGGTCGACATCGACCGCACGACCTACACACTCGATTCGGTGATCGAGTTGCTTGACGAAAATGGTCAAGTGTTGGCGCGAAGCGACAACTCGTTCGAAGAGACTTCGGGTGATGCATCGGTGGTCGTGCTCGATTCGAGCTTGGCCAGCAGCACGACGTCCTTGCAAGCCGCAGCTGAAGAGTACACCGAGCGTGGTGCGGGCGGTTTGTATGAAGATTTCGGTTCAACGAATCCACGCGACGCCGGCATTCACTTTACGCTGCCTGGTAATTCCGCCAACCCATCGGCGCGAAGTGTGTTCTTCTTCCGCATTCGCAGTGCGTCGGTCAATCCCGACGACATGCAGGGCGGTTTGACCTACGGTGGTTATCGTTTCCAAGTGCGTTTGACCGAGGAACAAGAGTTCCCAGGAAGCGTGGTTCGCTATACCGACATTCGCTACGCCAACAACGGTATCCATACTCGCGGATTGCCTAGTTCGTCACCGTTAGTCGGTGAAGCGGGTGAAAACGAAGGCGTCAATTTCTTCAACGCCAGCAACGACCGAATCGATACGTCGCCTGGTTTGTTCAGCGACAACACACCGCTTGGCCAACGCCCTCAGAACATTGGCAACTTGGTCGGCAACAAGAACGGCGTGATCAGTGTCGCCGGATCGCTGAGCAGTACGTTTGATGTCGATTTCTATCAATTCGACGTCGACTACAGCGTTGGCGACGGTTCGTTGCTGCGATCGACCGTGTTCGATATTGACTATGCCGATGGGTTCAACCGTCCCAACACCACGGTCAGCGTTTTCTATGACCCGGATGGCGAGCAAGGCATTCAATTGCCACGTTTGGTGTTGTTCGGCGAAGACGCAAATATTCTGGACGATTTGACAAGTCCTAATGGCGAAAATTCATCGCTCGAAAAACTGCTGCGTGGTTCGATTGGAAACGGCGATGCCTTTATCGGTCCGGTTTCGTTGCCTGAGGGTTCGTATTACGTCGCGGTTACTGCCGATGGAACGTTGCCGCTTGAATTGACCGACAACGATTTGGTGCGTCGCGAGCCGATCAACTCGGTGCATCGAATCGTCGAAGATCGCGTCAATTTTGCGACACCAAGCACCGCAACGCAGGCCGATTTGATCCAATTGTTCTCGGATGCAACGATCGCGGCTGGTGGTTTTGTCGAGGAGATTGAATCGAATCCTGGGCACGGTAAACCGACCCACTTTGATGGTTCCAATGGGGTCACATCGACAGGGGCGCCGCGGATTCCAGAATTCGTGGTTGCCGGTGGCGACGCGCCCAACAATGTCGGCGCAGGGAATGCAGCCGACCTTGACGCACTTGATTTCTCGTTGATCGATGACTCGGAAATTGGCGGTCGATTCATTGGCAGCCAATTCTCGGGTGGCGTTTCGGAAAACACCTCGGTGTACATTCCTCACGTTTCGATCGCCGGGAACCTGCAATCCGATTTGGCGGACTTTTACCAGTTCACGCTCAATGACGATGGCCATCGCGTGATTATCGATTTGGACAATGGCTACAATCCGTTCCAAGGAGTCGATGATAACGATCCGCTCACGCCAACGTTCGATTTTGATCCCACCAGCGTCGATGCCGACTTTGTTCTATTGCGGCTCGATCCGGCAAACCCAGGCCAGCTGCAGTTCGTTCCAGGCACGGGGCGTATCAACACGTCCAGCGCCGACGATGGGCGATTGGGCAGTGCACCGGGCGACAATGGCGGGGCCAGCTTGGACCCGTTCATTGACATGACCCTCAACGCGGGCACCTACTTCATTGGTGTGTTGCCGACGAACACGACGTTTGCGTTCAACAATAATGGCGGAACGACGCTAACGAACGATGCGATTAGTAACAACGCACAAACCTATACGCTGCATGTTTCGATCGAAGACCATGTGCTGCCTTTGGGAACGGGCGTCAATACGGCGCTGCATTATGACCGTTTGACCAATTCGAACCCGGGAACGATCACGAGCGAACCGTTCAGTTTGGCAGGCTACGTCGCCGCAGATTTGCCGACGTTCTACTACACCTACAATTTTGACCCCTCCTCGGGCGACTCCGTTTCGCTACGAATCTTCAGTGCCGACGATCCTGCGGGCGTTACGACAAATGCGACACCGAATTCGGATGCGGCATGGTACCAAAATCGTATTTCGCTCGAACAGTTCGCTGGCCACACTGACATTCAGTTCGAATTTACCTACACGCCAAATGGCGGAGGCACGGTAATTGGCACCGGCGAAGGTCTGTATCTGGATGACTTTATCGTCGGCTTTGCCGAGCGTGGCGAAACCATTTTCAACGCCCGCAGCGGCGAAGATCGCTTCACTGGATTTGGTTCCGGTGAATCGGGCGAGTATCAATTAGAGATGCGTCCGGGAACTCAGTACGCCACGCCAACCACCTCGGGCACCCTACTCAATCTCGATTTCGACACCAACGATCGTCACAGTGAAACGATCACGATCGTCGCTCCGGCCGGAGACCAGATTGTCGATGGTGACACGTTCATCATCAGCGATGGAAGTGTCAGCCAGACGTTTGAATTCACCACGACCGCTGGGACCGTTCGCTTTGGCAACACGCCGGTTCTGTTTTCCGCTAGCGATGACCCGAGTGACGTCGCCCAATCAATGCGCACTGCGATTCGGACTCAGACGCGAATCAGTGTCGAGGCTTCCTCGGCCGCGGGCCAAGACACCAACGGCATGACCGATGGCCGCTTGGCGTTGGTCGGAGCACGCGGAGGGTCGTTTGTCGGTGTCGACAACGTCAACCAAGTACCTCCTGCGGGAACACGTTTGGATTTGGATGCCGATGGTAATTTGGAATTGCCGGTGATTTTCAATCAAGGCATTGGGGACTTCAATTACGAACGTCGTCAAAGTCAATTGGTGATCCAGAACAATACAATCAGCGACGTCCATGCGATCGGAATTTGGAGTGAGCCTGGATTGCGTGATACCGATCCTGAAGACGTTCGCCAGGATCCACGCTTTGGAAACTTTGATCCGTTTAACCCGGGCATCATCACTCAGCCGCATCCGTTTATGCAGCAACCGCCGGTTGGCAATCCGCAACCTGGAGTGGCTCGAAATCTGCCGACGCTTAATGACGAAGTGATTGGCGGTTTGATGCCAGGGGTTGTGGTTCGCAACAACACGATTGACCAAGCCGGTTACACCGGAATCAAAGTCGAAGGCGAAACGCGTCCGTGGATGATCGAAATCGGTGACGGCGATGACGTTGCCGACGGCGTGACCATGGCGATCGACTCGGGTGGAACGCGTGTTGTGTTCGAATTCGAAGACATTGGCGGTACACCGACAACTGCCAGCGGATCCGGCGTGCAGGGTGGTGACGGCGTCGCCGATGGACACGTGCCAATTTATTATCGTCGGACGCACGCGTCGAACTTGACCTACAACGGCCGGGCCGGTGCTAATGCCTACACGTCCATCGAAATGGCGACTGCGATAATGCAGGCAATCCAAGGTAGCATTTTGGTCACCAATGATGCTGCGGAATTGGTCACGCCGTATGTCGGTCCATCCTTGTTGACCGATGACGAATTTGCCAATGCGAACGCTCGTGTGCCGATGGACTTCACCACGGCTGCGGTCTATCTAACCGGCGTCAGCAATATCTATATTTCGACACGGGTAGCAGAAACGCCGCGTGTGGCAAATATCACCACGACATTGGCGCCGGTAGCGGAACCAATGCAGCCGTTCGCACGGATCGTGAATAACACCATCTATGGTGCCGACGGTACCGAAGGATTGTTCCCTGAATCGGCCGATCGCGAATCTGACGACACGATCGATACCGCGATTGATACCAAGATCGGACGCAGCCATGTCGGCGCCTATTCGGACACCGGAACGATCGGCGACAACAGTGGCCCAATCGGCGCCGCTGGCGACGTCGACTTCTACCGAGTCGAAATGGAAGTTGGCGATCGCTTGATCGTCGATATCGATACCAGCAATGCGCTCGATACCGTACTACAAGTATTCGACGCAGGCGGAGTGGCGCAGACGTTGGCCAATGGTTTGACCGTGATAGACAACGCCACCGCACCAAGCTATCTGAACCCTGGTTCCACGGTGGCCAATCCGACTAACGATGGCGTCAACAACCGCGACCCGTTTGTGGACTTCACCGCGTTGTCGACGGGAACGTACTACATCGCTGTCAGCAGCAAGGGCAACGAATCGTTCGATCCTGCGGATTTGTCCGGCCGAGAACTCGGTACCGGTGGAACGGGCGATTACACGATCTCGATCGAGAACTACACGGCTCGCGGGTTCGTGATGAGCATCAACAACGGAGCCATCAACGATGGTGGCGGGGTTCGCGGTGCCGATTTGGTCGGAACCACGTTTACGGTGACCCAGATTCCAGACGTGCCGAACGCGGCGACCAACCAAGTCACGTTCACGTTCTCGAACAATGGCGGCGTCGGCAATGTTGTGGTGGCGGACGGCGATCACATGCCTGACATCATTAGTGCGATCAGCACGGCGATCAACAATCATCCGTTGTTGGTCAACCACTCTCAAGGCAACGGGCCAGGCGGCGTCAATGGTCCTATCCAGCACGCGTTCGCTCTGGCACTGGGCGGCAGTGACGGTGACAATGGTGGCGTCGAAAACTTGACGTTGCGTCAACCCGGCCCGCTACTGCTCGATACGTTGGGATCCAGTTCGGGATTGGCTCCCGTCTTGAACGAAAAGGGAGCGACGCTTTGGAACAGCAACGATCTGGATGAATTGCCAGAACGTAACCAGTTGCCTGGTAACCGCATGACACATGCTTTGGCTGGTAACGCGACGGATTTCCAAGCAGGCTACGGCCACAACCGATTGTCGACACCCGGAAATGGCACAACCGAGCTGTACGTGGTGATCGATAACCTTGCCAAGATCGAACTCAGTAGCGAAGCGCAGGCGGCTGGTTTGACTCTCGACCCGGTTGCCGGGCGTGATACCGATCAAGTGCTCAACGAAACGGGGGTCATGATCGCGGGCGGATCAAGTCCTGCGATTTTGAACAACGTGTTTGTCAATCTGCACGAAAGCGTCGTCATCGAAGAGACGAACTCGCTCGGTTTTGGACGTACGACGAATTCGCATCCTAAACCGATGACTCAGGATACGGTTGTCGTCGGCTCGGTGTTCCAATTTGATCAGCCTAACCAAACGGCATTCAACAGTCAGATGTCGTTTATCTCCAATGCGACTGGCATCACTACGGGGCCAAATGAGCCAAGCAATCTGAACGGTGGCACCGACGACTTTAATGTCACGTTGGGCAACTTTGATCCATCGCTCGAGTATGCGGCCGGAAACAACTTCCTGCCGATCGGAGACTCGCTGCTGGTCGATTCGTCAGTCAATTCGTTGACCGATCGGGACACGTTCAAGGCACTCAAGGCGTCGGTGGGCATCCCTGAGAGCAACGTGCTGGCACCGATTCGTGATGTCAACGGCATCTTGCGAGCGGACAACCCCTTCTTTCAACCACCGGGAACCGTTGGTGAGTCGATCTTCCGTGATCGCGGCTCCAACGAGCTTGCGGACTTTGTCGGCCCTGTCGCGATTGCCGAGATCCCCCGCGACAACGATGCCGAAGGACTTGATTCGGATCCCGCGGTTAGCTTCATCAATTTGACCGGAGGCACTTACAAAGAATTCCGTATCCAATTGCGTGACAACGGCGATGCCTCGGATCCATTCCCAGGTATCGGTATCGATGACAACACCGTCGTCGTCCCCGAAATTGAGGGGCTTCGCCCGAGCGGTGCGAATGTGACGCTATTCGAAGATGATCGTTTGCTCGAAGAAGGCATCGATTACATCTTTAGCTATGACGTGACGAAAAACCTGATCACGTTGACGCCATTGGCGGGAATTTGGCAGGACGATCGGTCCTACCGCATTGCACTAAATAATCGCGACCGTACGGTGCTATCGGCACCAGAGGGACGAAGTCTAGCTGACGGGGACCAGATCACGATCACCGACGCCAACGGCGGCGACATCGTGTTCGAATTCGAAACCGGTTATCAGTTGCAGCTGCCGGAAACGATTTCGTTGATCGTGCCTCAAGTGGGCACTAATTTCGGTGGGATCAGTGACGGAGATATCTTCCAAATTAATGATGGCGTCAATCCGGTCGTTGTGTTCGAACTTGATAGCGACGGAGCCCAGCTGCCTAGCAGCGTCGTGGTTCCATTGCCATCGGAACGACCGCCAACCGATCCGGCCGAGCTGCGTACATTCCTGAATGGGATTGCGTTGAACATCCAAGCCGCCATCGATGCGGAAGTAGCTGCGGGCCGGTTGAATGTGGAAACCAAGGTCGATCCGCTTAACGACGTTAATGGTGATCCGATCACCGACCCGAACAATGATCCTTTCCGCGTGGTGATTGGTGCCGAACCAGGGACCACCGCGACCACCAGCGGAAGCGGGTTGCTGCAAGACGTGCGAACGCTTGCCCTACGCGTCCCCGAAGTCGGTTCCGCATTCGGCGGTGTCGTCGACGGTGACACCTTTGTCGTCAATGACGGCACGCAAGCGATCACGTTTGAGTTCGAGATCAACGGTGGTCTAGTCGACCCTGCGAACACGGCAGTGGCGATTGCCAACGATTTGACTGCGAACCAAGTTGCTGTGGCGATTCAGCAAGCGATTCTGGCTTCGTCATTGCGATTGAATCCTCGTGTCGACGCGGACTCGGTTTACTTGAACCTGCCGATCGATGGTTCTGCGAACGTTCCCTTTGGCCAACTGACGTTGGTGGGACTCAGCCGTACACCGACCGATGGCGACTTGATTACGTTCTCGCCAAACAATGGTGCCGATCCGATCAGCATCGAAATCAATCGGACCGATGAGCCTAGCCCTGTACTCGGCACCACGATTGACGATGGCGTGACGGTTCCGAACATTCCAGTGAACATCACGCGTTTGACCACGGCGAGTGAATTGGCAGAACAAATCGTCGCGGCGATCAAGTCGACCAAGGTGAATGGCGTCGACCGCATCGTCGGGTTGGACACGGATCAGGTGACCGTGATCGACGGCAGCCAAGTATCGATCGGTGGTGAACAAGGGCTCGGCGTCGGTGTAACCGGCACTTCGCTTGAAGTTGTCGGAAGCCCAGATGTCACCGGTGCCTCGACGATCGAAGTGTTTGGACCGTTGCTCTTGAACTTGCCGCTGGTTGGCGGTGGTGGTTTCCAAGACGGCAGCGTGCTGATTTTGCGAGACAACCTCGGCAACGATGTGGTTTTCGAGTTCAACCTGATCAACACTCAGCAAAGTGTTGCCAACGCGATTCCGGTGACGTTCAACACCTTTGATACAGTCGACATTTTGGCCGATACCTTGGTGGCGGCGATCAATGGTTCGACGGCTGGCATTACGGCCCAGAATTTGTTGAACGGCCGCATCTCGCTAGGACGAATTGCTGCGGACCGCGTCGATTTGGACGGGATTCCAGCCGATCCGGCCATCCCCGGTTCGGGCTCGCCTGGCGTTTCGCAAATCGCGATCCGCCGTGGGATTGTCAGCGACGGCGAAGTGCTCACGCTGCGTCAAGGCACCGTGTCGGTTTCGTTCGAATTTGAATCGGTCAACAATGGTGGTGGCGTCGTTCCTGGAAACATCGCGATCCCATTCCAACCGACCAGCACGATTGGGGATATTGCGGTTTCTTTGGCTGCGGCCATCAATAACAACCGCGGGGAACTGCGAGTGACCGCGACTGCTGACTTGGACATGTTCGGCGAACCAACGGGAACGGTTTCGCTTGACGATTTGCCGGGCACCGTCGTGGACGCCACGCAAGCTCCGACGTTGAATGTGATCGGGGTTCCGGGCGGAGCGATTGCGATTCCGATCGAACCCAATTTCACGGCCGAGCAAATCAAGACGGCTCTGGTACAAGCCATCAATGGAGTCAATCAACCGGGCGAACCGGCGTTGACTAGTCTCGTTGCCGAAGACCGTGGCGGAGGAACCTTCTTTGTCGAGAACGGGCAAATCTTCCAAGGCCCGATTTCGACGTTCTTCTTGCCTGGCATCAAGGACGAAGTCGGCAATTCGTTGGAACCGAACCGCGCGGATCAAACCACTCAGTTCACCATCTTGATGCCCACCGTGGGACTCGATTTTGGCGATGCTCCGGATCCGGTTAGCGGTGTCGCGGGTCGTTACCCGACCACGCTTGCCAACGATGGACCTCGCCACGTCGTGGGCGACGAAATCATGTTGGGAACCAAGGTGGACGTCGATGTCGATGGAATCCCTGGTGCTGCGGCCCTTGGTGACAACGAAACGATTTCGGCTTCGACCACCGGCAGCCTGTTTACGCTGAGCATCGTTAATGGTCGTGTCGATGTCACGGTAGATGCTTCCGTTGACGCCTCGACGCGTGACGGTGACACAATCACGATCGATACCGGGGTGGATATCGTCACCCTCGAATTCGATACAAACGGTCGCTTTGACGAAGACCACTTTGCAATTCGAGCGACGACGAACACGCCTGAGGCGATCGCCGAAGCGATTGAGGATGCGATCCAAGAGAGCCCACTTCGTCCGGCCGCTGTGTCGGTTGACGGGTCTGTCGTCACGATCGATGGGAATGACGAAGACGGAGTCGACTTTGTCAGTGAGCTGAACCCCAACGGAATTCTTAATCGCAGTGTCGGCGTGACTCGCGTTGATGGAAACGGGGATCTGATCCTCGATGACAATGGCGACGTCGCAATCTTTTTGCCGATCAAGGTCACGGGAACCGGGGTATTGGATGCCTGGATCGATTTTGCCGCCGATGGCGATTTCACCGATGTCGGTGACCAGATCATCAGTGGAGCGATCCTCAACGGCGAAGAACAAACGTTCTACATTCCGTTCCCGTCCAATGCACCCGATCCAGTCACGGCAACGGATACCTATGCTCGGTTCCGCGTGTCGCGTACCGGTGGACTGCAGCCAACCGGTTTGGCGCTGAGCGGCGAAGTCGAAGATTATCGATTGCGTTTGCTACCTGGGTCAGCACCGTCGGTGGGTGACCAACAAGCCAATCGCACTTACACGGTCGAAGAGAATCGTCCGCTGCAAGTTCTCGACAGCACCGGATCCGTAACGCCTTCGAATACGGGCGACGACGGTATCTTGGTGGGCGTGGTCGATGCGGATGGTGACGACGTTGAAATCTATGCTCCGGACGTTCGCCAGGAAACGCTGTTTGTCAGCGGGGTTGAAGCCGGTGATTTGGATCTCCGTAGCGATGGAACGTTCACGTTCGTGCCGGCACAGGATTTCAACGGGCAAGTCACGTTCAGCGCTCGGGTGACCGACGTGAAACCGCTTAATCCAGCCAGCGAATTGCTCAGTGCTCGGCCGATCTTGGTGACCATCAACGTCACGCCTGTGAACAATCCACCCGTGCTGATTGGCACGAATCCTGGTGCATCGGTGCGTATCAACGAGGACACGGTCACGACGTTTACCAAGGCTCAATTGATTGATCCGTTCTACAGCCCAGGCCCGGCGAACGAGGCGAATCAGCCGTTGGTTTTCCAATCGGTTGGTAGCGTGCGTGGACCATTCTTGTCGTCGCTCGGTGGGATCATTGCGATCTCGAACGACCAACAAAGTTTGATCTACACGCCGCCGGTGGATTACAACGGAAGCCAAGCCGATACGTTCACCTACGTTGTCGCCGACGTTCCCGGAGCGGGACAAACGCCGGAGACCGCAGCGGTTCCCGGGGTGGTCACGATCTCGTTTGATGCGGTCAACGATCCGCCACGCTTGATCAATGACACCTACACGGCGCAGGAAGATCAAGTGTTGATCATTCCGCTGCGTTCGACCGACAACCGAGGCATCCTGGACAATGATGCCGCGGGACCAGTGGATGAAGTCAATCCACCGCAAAGCCAAACGATTAGCTTGGTGACTGCTGACTTCCCGCAGCAAACATTCCGCGGTGGCAACGTGGTGCTCGAAAATGGAAGTTTGCGTTATACCCCGCCAACCCAGTTCAGCGGTGTTGACCAGTTCAACTATTCCGTCGTCGATAGTTTAGGAGCCACATCATCGGCGCTTGTGATTATCAACGTGGGCGGTCAGAACGATGCACCTCAGTTCATCGGGATCAATGGAAATCCCAACGAAACCTCGTTGACGTTTGACGAAAGCAAAGACGACGCGAGAACGTTGCAGTTCGATCTTTCGACGTGGTTTAGCGACCCCGAGAATGACGAGATCAGCTATACCGTTACGTCGTCCAACACGTCCATCGTCGACGCGAGTGCCTTGGCCGATACGTTGATCTTGGAACTTCCTCCGTTTGCGTTTGGCAACGCGACGTTAAGCATCACCGCGGTCGATACCAGTGGTGCGACCGTGGTTACGCAGATTCCAGTGACGGTCAACGACACGCCAGATCCACCAACCTTGGTGGGCACGTTTAATCCGCTTAGCGGCGTCGAAGACCAATTGGTGACTGCGACGTTGTCGACTGTGTTTGCCGATCCCGATGGTGAGCCGCTGAACTATTCGGTTGCTCGGATTGGCAATATCACGAATCCGACCGCGGCCCAAATTGCCCAGAACGCGTTGGTTCAATCGGTTAATTTCGTCAATGGCGAAATGCAAATCCAATTGAAGCCAAACCAATCGGGCAGTGTCGAGCTTGAAGTTGCCGCGACCGACGGCAGTTTCCGAATCAGCGATGCGTTCACGTTGACGGTCGCCGCGACCCCAGACGCTCCGGTCGCCAGCAACGATGGTTACAACGTGCCGGTGGGAGCTCAGTTGCAGGTGCTCAATCCTGCGGACGGTTTGTTGGGTAATGACGTCGATGCGGATGGCGATTCGTTGTCGATCGATCTCAATTCGGTAACGCCGACAAGTCCTGATTTCACGCTCAATGCCGATGGAACGTTTACGTTCAAGGCGAGCTCGGGCACTGTCGGTGACACGTTCACGTTCTCGTACAACGTGGTCGATTCGACGGGACTCGTTAGCAACACGGCGACCGTCACCTTTACGTTGAACCAATCGCGTTACCAGAACCCGATCGCTTCGCTGGTGACCGACGTGAATGCGGACGGAGCCATCTCGGCACTCGATGCACTGCGGATCATCAACCTGTTGAATCAACGGTTGACAGGTTCATCGTCATCGTTGCCGGTCGAGAGCATTGGCAGCCCACCGCCGGACTACGTTGACGTCAGCGGTGACGGTTTCGTGTCGGCGTTTGACGCACTGTTGGTGATCAACGCCTTGGAACTTCGCGGCAGCCAACCAATTGGCCAAGGTGAAGCGGTTGCCGAAGGTGAATTTGCGGTGCAATCGAACGCAATGACCACCGACGCCAACCTTGCTGCCTCCGTCTCGTATGCTTCGTCATCGGCTGCTAATTTGCCCGTTCGTAACGCGGTCGCTGTGGCGGCCGAGGGCGAATCGGTGACATCGTCGGTCGATCCACGCGACGCGATTTTGCAAGCCGGATTCGAAATTGGCCGCTCGGTCGTCGAAAACGTTGTTGATCAGTTCGGGGATTCCGATGCGGCAGCCGCATCGTCGGATTCTTCGAGCGTCGATTTGGCGATCACTTCGCTGCTAGAAGATTCCTTTATTGATGGAGATTTGCAGTGAGTCGCTCTCTAAGAAATCAGGCTGGCCGAATCGTCAGCCGTGTTGCCGCACTGCTGACCCGAGATTCGGTTAGAACGGTGGTAGTGGGCGGCAAATCCCATCGGAGGAAAGCTGAGAACGCAAACGCTATCTCTGCTTTGCTCTTGAGACTAGCCTTGCGATCATCCCCATTCCGCTTTGACCGCCCTGTGGTCGCCGCGGTTGAGCCTTAGTAAACACGTCGTGATTCCGTTTAGCCGTCCAAGCGTGACCCCGCTTGACGTAGACCCCGGCTAGACGCCACGCATTTCAGTTTTATTTTTTTCACGACTGTCCCAATATTCCTTTCAATACGATCCCTCGAGGTTCGGGCGAACATGACTCAGCGACGAAACTTTCGCAAATCCTCCCCGCTGTCGAAAAACACTTCACGTCGTTTGCATCACGAGACGCTTGAGCGTCGCGAGTTGTTGGCTGCTGAAATTGGAATGGTGGGTCAGAGCGATACCAAGGCCCTGGTGTCCTTGGCTCAAACGTCCGGTGATCTGGCGACCTGTGATCCGGTTGCCTCGTTCGCAGCGAACTCATCGGCCTCGTCGCAAGCCGGGGGCGATTCTGCGGCTTCCGGGGAGTGGTTCGCTTCGGAAAGCTCGCTACAAGTACTTGATTCAAGTGGTACTCAGATTGCTGTGGGCAGCTCGCTGAGCACCTCATCCCACGCACACCCCATCTTTGCTGAGGGCACGCCCGACGACTTGGTCGAAGAATGGGAAAACCGACTGGGTGGTTCGCACAGCAGCAATGGGATCAATGTCCCTGGAGCCCGCTGGAGCACCGCGGCCAGCGGAACGAGTGCCATGATCGGGGATTCGATCACGTTGACGTGGAGCATCGTGCCCGACGGAACCCCCACCTCGGGTACCAATACCCCCGGTGCGACGAGCAACTTGATCGCCTTTCTTGATGGAATCTACGGCGGTGGCGGCAATACCGTTGCCGAGCGTCCTTGGTTTCCGTTGATTCAAAAGGCGTATGACAGTTGGAGTGCGCTGAGCGGAGTCGAGTTTGTCTACGAGCCCAATGATGATGGGCTCGCACAAGGTGGTTCCGCCGTCGGCGAACTCGGAGTTCGTGGTGATTTTCGTGTCGCCGGTTCGTTGATCGATGGTGACTTTGGTGTTCTGGCCTTTAACTATTTCCCAGGGGGTGGTGGGGTCGCGGGCGATATGGTCATCGATACCGCAGACGTCTTCTATCAAAACAATTCCAATGGAGCGGCCGGCGACAATCTTGCATTGTACAACGTGTTGATGCACGAGATCGGTCATGGGTTGGGGCTCGGGCATGTTCAGCCCATCGAACAGTCAAAATTGATGGAACCGATTATCAGTACTCGTTTCCGTGGGGCGCAGCATGACGATATTCTCGCGGTTCAGAGTCTGTATGGCGATCGGTTCATCGACAACGACGTTGCCGCCAATGCGATTGACATCGGTGTCGTCGGCACAACGCCGCTCAGGGTGGATAACGTTTCGTTGGACCGAGACAGTGATATCGATTGGTACAGCTTTGACGCAGCGGCCGATTCCGTCCTCACCGTCATCCTTGCCCCCGATGGCCAGCTGTACGATATCGGACCCGACGGAGGTTCGGTTCGACCGTTTGATTCCACTCAGCTGAGCGATCTGCGATTCGAGTTATACGGACCCGATGGATCGCTAATCGAAAGTGTGGACTCGGGACTGTTGGGACGGCCGGAATTCATTTCGGGCGTGCGATTGAGCGAAGCGGGAACCTACAAGATCGGCGTGTTCGGCCGCTCGGTCTATGGACCGACGCTCGATGACGTGACCGAATCGCAGCTCTATTCACTTACGGTCAGTCCCAGCAATATTTCGGATCCTCGACTGATTGCGGTAGCGCCCAACGGCAGCGATTTGTTCGATCTCGATCCTGCGGATCAACCCAACGCAAACGTTCGTCAAACCTCGCCGACCGAATTGTTGTTGACCTTTGGTGGGATCGACTCGATCGATTCGACGACGCTCGATGCGATCGAAGTCTATTACAGCGAAACGGGTAATTTTGATGCCAATTCGCAATTGGTCCCCATTGGCTATCGCGGCCTCGAGGCCGACGGACACAACGTCACGCTGCGGTTTGCAGAAAACCTAAGCGATGGTTTCTACCAGCTGTCGATTACAAACGATTTGACCAGTGTCGCGGGAGCCTCATTCCTGCCGACCAACCCGCAATCGGTTCCTGGTGACCCAACGAAGGTGCGAGATGTCATTGGATTCGAACTTGAATTAGGCGGCAAAGTCATCGCCGTGGTTCCGCAGCCGATTGATAACGGCGTTTCACGCCCTGATCAAATCGATGTTTACTTTGACGACCTCGATTTGTTCCGTGGTGGCTCCACGGTCGATAACCCCGCGTTTTACCAATTGATCAATACGCAGGGGACCGTTACGAGCGAAGACGATGTGGTGATTCCTGTTGCCGCTGTGGCCAAGGTGGATGCCGAGCGAAAAGTCACGCTGACCTTCGACGACAATCTCGACACGTATGTCAGTGGGGGAAGTACGCTGCGATTGCGGATTGGTGACAGCACCAATTTGAGTGCAATCAGTGTAACCGAGCATACGGTTGCCAATACCATCGCAACCGATCCGGGGTTGACCGCGGCCAATGCGAATACCATTCCGGTGGCGTTAACAGGCAGTTGGTCGACCGTGGTCGTGGGGCAAGAAATCCGCAACACGACCGCCAGCGGGATTGTACCGTTGGTCGATAATGCGGGTGGCATTCAAGAGCCTGGTCATCGCGATATCGAAGTCGAAGACCATTATCTGTTTCCTGGCGACCGTGATTTCGACAACTCGATCTCGGCGATTCCCTACACGTTCTTGCACAACACGTCCTACGGAACCAGCAGTAGCGGCAGGGCGTTGTTCACCGATATCACCGCGGACCAAGAAGAGCGTTTCCGCGAAGTGCTCGAACTATATGAGTCGATGTTGGGAATCGACTTTTACGAGACGGAAGCGACCGGTTTGGCTTTGATCGTCGGTGACCTCAGTACCGCTGATCCAACGATTACCAGCGGCGTCGGCGGCGTGTTGGGACTGGGCGGCCCGGGGCGTGTCACGATGGACTCGCTCGATTTCCAGAATCAGGCATCCAATCGATTTGGCGGATCATTCTTTGAAACCGCCTTGCACGAAGTCGGCCACGCAATCGGTCTGGGACATACTTACGATTTGCCGCCAGGAACAATCCAAGGAGCCGAAAACGAGTATCCCGACTCCGATCGGCCCGGTCCGTTCGTTCCGGAGTGGGCATTCCCAGGCGACAACGATCTGGTCCACGGGTTGTACCTGCATCAACAAGAATCGCTTGATGTCGATTTGTACCGCGTCAATGTGACGGAGACGGGAGTGCTGAAGGCACAAACGTTCGCGCAGCGACTTTCCGACTCCAGCATGTTGGACACTCGATTGTCGTTATTTCGCCAAGTGGGCGGAAATCTCGAGTTGATCTCTAGCAACGAAGACTACTTTGGCAGCGATTCGTTTTTGGAGTTTGCCGTCACACCGGGAACCTACTTTGTCGGCGTCGCAGCCGAAGGGAACGACGCATACGACCCCAATTCGGGCGTTTCGTCGGCGGGCGGTGCAAGCGAAGGCAAGTACGAACTACGCGTCGATTTCAGTTCGGATGTCGGCTTGGCAATCACCGATGCAGGCGGCAGCGAATTGGACGGTGATCGCGACGGTACCGCCGGCGGGAATTATGATTTCTGGTTCAAACCATCCGGCGCCAATACCGTCTATGTTAATAAATCATCGGGTGCGGGAAGCGGATTATTAGGATCACAATCGAATCCGTTCGACAACATTCCCGACGCGCTTGCCGCCGCCAATGCGTTGGTCGATGGCGGTGCCGAGGATGTCGTGGTGCGGTTGTTGCCCAATGGCGGTGCCGATGCAAACATCAGCACACCGCTTGACAATGTGGCGTATGAAATTGGTCACATCGATGCACTAAGCCAAACGCTTGACGATGGTCGCAATCTCGTTCTGCCTGGTGGAATCCAGCTCGTGATCGACGCCGGGGTGGTGATGAAGTTCTTGGACAGCCGAATTTCGGTTGGCAGTGATGACGACGGCGTCGATCGCAGTCAAAGTTCAATCCAAGTTCAGGGCAAACCTGATTTGCCGGTCTACTTCACCAGCTATAACGACCGCACGTTGGGAAGTAACAGCAATCCGCTACTGACCGTGGAACCCGCCTCAGGCAATTGGGGTGGGATCGAAATCCGCAACGATGTCGATCGGCTGCAAGGACGCAGCGATGCAGAGCGACAAGGCATCTTTGACAACTACATCAACCACGCTCAGTTCACGTTTGGCGGTGGCGAGGTTTCGACGATCAATCGGGTGATCGATCCAATCCATTTGTCAGAAGCACGCGCGGAAGTTTCCTACAATGTGATCGAGGAAAATGCGCGAGCCATTTCGGCCGATCCGAATACCTTCGCGGTCACGACCTTCACGGAGCCACGGTTCCAGAAACAATCGATTTCGGGCTCTGGATTTGCGACCGACTACGACCGAGTTGGTCCAAGCATCCATGGCAACTTGATCACCAACAATGCGACCAATGGGCTGTTCGTTCGTATCGATACACCGACCGGCGGTTCGCTCGAGCAATTGGTCGTTCCCGCCCGTTTTGATGATACCGACATTGTCCACGTGCTCGGTGAAAACTTGTTGCTCGATGGATCGCCAGGTGGATTGTTCGAGGAATCGACCCGGCCGAGCCCAATTATTGGCTTGGCCAAACAGCCGGGTGCCGGCGCGCTGGCGAGTGGCGATTATCAGTACAGCTACACCTACATCGACGCCTATGGATTCGAAAGCCCCGGTTCGCTTGCCCAATCGGTAGCGAGCGTTGCGGCGGGCAGTGCAATCAAGTTGTCCAATATCCCACCGGCGACCGGCAATTACGTCGGACGAATTCTGTATCGCAGCTACAACGGCGGTCCATTCCAGAAGGTCGCCGAGTTGGACAAATCCTCGCGTGATTACACCGATACCTTGGCTGCCCCTGCCCCTGCGGCACCGACATTGGACATCAGCATCGCGACCGTGCGTCAAGGCCGCTTGGACGCCAGCTTGGTGATTGATCCAGGAATGATCATCAAGAACCAGGGCGCGCGAATTGAACTCGGGTTCGGCACGA
>NZ_ANOG01001099.1 GCF_000346295.1 Rhodopirellula maiorica SM1
TCCGACCTCCCCATAAAGCAAAGCTTTGGGGAGGTGAAGTTGATGTTGCGTGCGAGTGAGCCGGAGACAAGCCTGCTTCTTAACGCTTGGGTTCTTCGGGGTCTTCGATTTCCGAAGTTGCTTCGAAACGCACTTGCTCTTCGTTGTCCTCTTCCACAAACCCGATCCCAAGTTGATCAAGCGTCTCGTCGTCGCTGGCCGTACGATCGGTCTGCGAATCTTCGTTGGCGGGTCCATCGGCAGTGGGGAACGTCAATTCGCCGGTCAGCGGATCCGGCTGTACGCGTAACGAGTCCTCGTCGAGTGAGAACGACTCTTCGCCACGTAGCGGATTGATCTCGGTCGACTCACTTGGCGAATCAATGCTGACATCCGTATCCCCCAACAGCGATTCATCGGAGACCGTAGCATACGGGTCGCCGGACTGGGCCGTAGCCCCGTCGGCTGCTTCCTCACCGATTCCCGCATCGTCGTCGCCAAAGAGATCGCCTACGTCCAGCGGCTCAGGATCCGCTTCGGACTGGATTACCTCGGCATCAACCGCTTGTCGCTCGGTGGAATGATCGACCAATTCGACATCGGCGATCTCAACCGCCCCCAATTCATCTTCGCTTGGCAAGGGGTCCAGCTCGTCGACGACTTCTTGCATGTCGTCCATTGGGATCGTTTCCAATGCGTCGGCATCGCCGGTGGCGGATGCGTCAAGATCGGTTTGCGGTGAATCGGCTTCGTCGTCCAAGGCGATGGGATCCGAATCAACTTCGACAAACCCGATCGCTTCGCCGGTCAAGGCGGCTGACGAAGCGGCGGCTGCAGCGCCGGCGACTCCGATCGCTCCCAGATCGTCACTGGGCTGCGGTGTCGACGCTGAAGTTTCTTCAGCGACGGCGGTTTCACTGGCTCGGCTTGGGAAAATTTCTTCGACGTTCCCTCGCAACACTTTGTACCCCAGCTCAATCGCTTGCTCTTCGCTCCAGCCGTTAAAGCCAACAAAGTGCTCGGCGAGAATATTGGCCAAGATGTTGCGATACATATCAAACTTGGGCCACACGAATTCCAACTTATACGCGTCGCTGTAGTAGCCGATTTGTTTCGTCTGCGGCACCGCTTCGAGCCGGCCAGCGGCGTCGCGGTGGATAAACGACGGCGTGTTGCTGTACCACCAGTGACCGTTGGTGATCACGTTGGGAAAGATCCATGCGTAGCTGACCAGTTCCTGGTTGGTGACACTGGCGAGCACCGATACAGGAAACTTGACCTCGGGGAACGTGTTGAAGAGTTCGCGGTACTGGATCAGCGAGACTCGCGAATCGTAAAGGTCTTGGCCTTGGAACACACCTTCGGCATAGACGCCGCGATTGACCCCAATCATCAAATCGAAAGGCAATTTGAATTCGTCACACAGTTCGGCGAGCATCCAAAACACGGCTCGTGACAACGCGGCCAGATGGGCAGCATCGACCGATTCACCATGACGCAGCACCGCGCCCAACGCATTGGTTGCACGGCCTTCGTTGACCATTGTCGGTTCGAACCAGGGCGGCAGCGAAATCGCGCAAGCGCGTGCCCCGTTTTCGGTGAAGTGTTCGAACCGCTGGCGAATGGCGCTACGAAGACTGCCGAGCGAACTGGTCAACGTCACTCCGCTGCAGCGCTCCAGCCGCTCACGCACCTCGCGCTCATGCAACTTGAACACCAAATCATCGGTCCGCAAACATGGGATGTAGGTGTTAGTATCAAACCCGCTGAGCGCGTCGTCGAAATCGTTGGTCAAGAAAACCGCTTCGACGTTGCTTTGATCGAGCACCGTTTGCGACCACTGTGCCGATGCCATCGAGCGTTCGGCGGTGTCGTAAACCGATTCCCAGTTCGAGGTGTCGATGCGATCCGACTCGAATCCAAAAAACTTTTTACAGATCTCGACCAACCAGCGGTACTGAGACGTGTTTTCGATCGGCCCAAGGTTGTGCACCAAGCGGCCAACCAATTCGTGAGGCGAAATCCCCGGCTCTTCGATTTCATGCTTGGGCATCCCCGAAGAATGAGCAAGTTCCGTGTAGTAGTGGTAGCCCAGCAGATCGGCGAGCGTTCGCGACGCGGGCGAATGAGGATTGATGTGAGTGTGAGGATCGATCAATCGGATCGAGGCAATGGCTTGGTAAATCGAGTCTCGGGCTGGATGCGACATAACTCTGGGGCGCCGGCGGGAAGTGCGAATAAACAAGGGTCAATGATGGCCCCTAGCATACATTGTTTCGAGGGGATTCGTCTTGACCCTATTGCACAATCCTCTCGCTGCCCCCTCTGCCTGCCCCACCGTTGCTGCGGCCATTCCGTCGCTGCTGTGGTCGCGAAACGAACAACTTGGTCGCCGCGGGAGCAGCAACCATCGCCGACTCCGATTGCCTGCTCTGACTCGGACACCACTAAAAACCCGCAAAATCGGACGAAGCGTACTATTCCGCAATACCGCCCGGATTAGGGAGATGATTTGGCATTTGTTCTGCAAAATCACCCCGATCAAGTCAAAAAATCATTTCCCGATTGGCCGGACACTGCTTTACAATAGGACCGCAATCCAAGCCGTCCATTTGCATGAGCGATGAACGGCACGTTCATCGGTGCAATCGGAGTCCGTTCACTCATGCTTCCTATCGATCCTTTGTCATCGACGCCTCCGAATTCTTCGACCGACTCGCCGCAATCCCGTCCATCTGCGACGGACGAGCCCCGTGTTAATAACGAGCCTCGTGCCAATTCGGTATCGCCTGCTGCATCAGCCTCATCCAGCGGGAAGCCACGTTTTGATGGCGCTCATCCACCGGTCGAAGTAACAATGCTGAGGATGAAAATCGCTGCATCCTCTTCGACGACAGAGCCTCCGGCACCGGAGCGTCTCGCAGCGAAACCTTCGCTGATCGAATCGGCTGTGGAACCGGCAAGGGCACCGATTGCCCGAGCTTTGATCCAAACGCCCCCGGACTCACCCCACACAGTCCAGGGCGCAGAGGAGCAGGACACAGAGGAGCAGGACACAGAGGAGCAGGACACAGAGGAGCAGGACACAGAGGAGCAGGACACAGAGGACCAGGGCACAGAGGACCAGGGCGCAGAGGACCAGGGC
>NZ_ANOG01001100.1 GCF_000346295.1 Rhodopirellula maiorica SM1
GATGAAACAAATCCACGGTTGCCGGGTCAAACATATCGGGCAGAAACTCGCGTTTCTCCATCCCGACGCCATGTTCCCCCGTGATGGAACCGCCCATCTCGATACAAACTTTGATAATCCGGCTACAAACCTCTTCGGCTTTATCGAATTCGCCAGGGACGTTTCCGTCGTACAGGATCATCGGATGCAGATTGCCGTCTCCCGCATGAAACACATTGGCCACACGAATACCGACGTCACGCGAAATCTGTTGGATACGCACCAGTGCCTCGCCGAGCCGATTACGGGGAACCACTCCGTCTTGAACAAGGAAGTCGGGGCTGATGTGGCCGACCGCCGAAAACACGCACTTGCGGCCTTTCCAGATCGCCAATCGCTCGGCCAACGTCGTGGCGACGTGTTGAGCAAACGGATCGGTGCGTGCGATCACATCGCTCAACTGCTGCGTTTCGTGTTCGACTCGTTCTCGTGGTCCTTCAAGCTCAACGATCAGCACCGCAGCACAGCCTTTGGGATAACCACATGCAACAGCCGCCTCAGCAGCCTCGATCGACAAGGCATCCATGATCTCCATCGCACCGGGCAACAATCCCGATTCAATCACAGCCGACACGGCGTCGCCCGCAGCCTGCAGTGACCGATACCCCACCAGCACCGTGTGGAATTTCTCGGGTTTGGGTAACAGCCGCAACGTGATCTCGGTAGCGATTCCGAACAAACCTTCGCTGCCGGTAAACAATCCTGGAAAATCAGCGCCAATTGCATCGGTGCTTGCCGATCCCCAATCGACAACGTCGCCGTTTCCAAGCACCGCTTTGATACCCATCACATGGTTCGACGTCATGCCATATTTCAAACAGTGGGCTCCTCCCGAATTGAATGCGACATTACCACCGATCGTACAAACCGTTTGGCTCGACGGATCGGGGGCAAAATAGAGTCCATGTTTCGAAGCCGCCTCGGTGACTCTGATATTCACCACCCCAGGCTGCACGACAGCGGTTCGATTTACCGGATCGAGATCCAGGATCTTGTTCAACCGGTTCAGAGCGATCACGATGCCGTCGGCCACCGGCAGCGAGCCTCCCGACAAACTGGTCCCGCTGCCGCGAGCGACGAACGGGATCGCTTCGTCGTGACACCAGCGAACCGCCGCAATGACTTCGTCGGTCGATTCGGGAATCACGACGGCCAGTGGTTTTTGATGAAATGCCGTCAACCCATCCGATTCAAATGCAGCGTTAAACGCCGCATCTTGCCGAACCCGTTCGGGCGGCAAACGTTGGGTCAAACGTGCGAGAGCTTGCTGGGGGGAATTCATAGCCGCATTGTAGCAAACGGGAGAGATCAGCGATGGGGGACAAGCCGGGGTGGGGGATCAGCAGGGCAATCAAGCCACGGCAATCAAGCCAGGGCAGGAAGAACGGCGACAGATGCGTTCGGTCTATAGATTACCAGAAAGCGAACGCGTGCGGAGGGGATCGGATCACGGAGCGGCTTCGCACTTTCGCAACCCAATGTTTTCAGCGATTCTTAACGGTCTTTCCAATCGATGCCCGACATGTCGGCTAGCGCCATGGCGAGGGCGTGGGTGCCGAGGCGACCGTAGCCTTTGGCTTTCACCGATTGATACAGTTGTTCGGCCAACGCGAGTCCCGGCAATGAAAGTCCCATGCGACGACTTTCGCTGAGCACAATCCCCATGTCCTTGATGAAGTGTTCGACAAAGAAACCAGGATCAAAGTTGTTTTCGATGATGCGAGGACCGAGGTTGCTGAGAGACCAGCTTCCGGCGGCTCCGGAGCTGACGGATTGCATCACCGTTTCAAGGTTCAATCCGGCGCGGTGTGCATAGATCAATGCTTCACAAACTCCGATCATCCCGGTGGCGATCAAGGTTTGGTTGACCATCTTGGTGTGTTGACCGGCGCCGGCCGGGCCTTGGTGCACGATCGTTTTGCCCATCGCTTCGAAACACGGTTGCATCGCGGCCACGACGTCCGCATCGCCACCAATCATGATCGACAAGGCAGCGTTGCGAGCACCGAGATCGCCACCGGAAACCGGTGCATCGAGCGAATGCACTTGTTGCTGTTTGGCGAGGTTGCAAATCTCAACCGCTAGCGATGGATCGCTGGTGGTCATGTCGACAACAATGCTGCCAGCCCGCGCCCCCGCCAACACTCCGTCGTTCTTGCACAAGTAGACCTGGCGAACGTCGTGGGGAAAACCGACGATGGTAAAGACGACATCTGATTGTTCTGCGACGGCGCGAGGCGAATCGGCCCACGTCGCACCACGATCGATCAACGATTGAGCCTTGGCTTGGCTGCGATTATAGACGGTCGTCGCAAACCCCTTTTCGATTAGATGACCACACATACTGGCGCCCATCACGCCGGTGCCGATCCAACCGATACGTGTTTGCTGTGCAGAGATCTTCGTTAGCTGAGTCATCGACAATGGCCTTTTGAAAGGAGAGGCTGGGAAAGGGGGGGCGTGCAATCGTCGGCATCACCGTTGGATCGACTAAGCGAATCCGCCGGTCGTGGTCCAGAAAACCAGCAACATGCACAACCACACGATATCGAGGAAATGCCAGTACTGGGCGGCAAAATCGACAGGCCAATGCCGCTCGTGATCGTAGCGGCCTTGGACCAAACGCACCGACACCAAACCCAACGCGATGATTCCACCGGCAACATGCAATGCGTGCAAGAATGCCAGCACGATGACCATGCCGACTAACCCTTTGCCGTTGCCCTGTTGGACCGCGGGCCCCGACAACATGGTGTACATCGATAGAATTTGGAACCCGGTAAACACGATGGCCAATACCGCGCTGATGCCGATCAATACGGCAGTCAAAACGCGGCGTTCGCGGCGAATCATTCGAGTGGCAATATGCACCAGAAAACTGATTCCCAGCAAACACACTGTGCTGACCAGAAACGTCATCGGGATTGGCAACGCCGACAACGCATCGCCACGACGCGAATAGGCGTAGAACCCGTACAACAGGATGCTGGAAAGAAAGAAAACCAGCAACGATCCCAGGAACAACCATCCGCCCTGTTGGTAGCGACGGTCGGTCGGCAATCGGTCGATCGGAGGCTGTGTCGCGCTGGTTGGCATGAGAAATCTTGCGGTGGGAATTTCACGCAAGTGTAATCGAATCACCGAAAAAATATTAGGGGCGATCCGACCTCGGCTTATTGCAACAGCAGGACGAATCCGGCGATCGCGGCGGCTTCCATTATCACAGCTTTGGGCTCGGCCGGAAACGCATGAATTTGCTTTGGCATCATTTCACAGCTCGAACAATCCCCGGGCGACGCAACGCACCGGCACGCCGGCGTGGCGACCAAATGGTACGGCAGTGTTTTGACGTTGTACAGAAACTCAAACCCCGAGACGGCGTTCTGGAATACCCCGTAATGATCTCCACACCGTTCTAAATTTGCTTGCTCGAAATACAGCGGTAGGTGACAGAAGCCTGCGGTGTAGCGATCCGGCAGGGGACTACTGACGCCGGTGGCCAGTACGACAAGTGACGCTGTGTCGCCCCATTGGTTTGCGACGTTCGCCGCGGCGACGTTCTCAGGCACCTTCTTTTCGGGATCTCCCAGACCGACCCCGATGTGGTCGATCGGCTTCATCAACGCTTCCAATTCGCTGGCGAGCGAACCGTCCGGCGACACGTCGCGGCCGCTGCGATCCCGTTGCTGTCGATCACCATCACCGAGCAGCGCATCACCGAGCAATGCATCACCGAGCAGCACATCGGTATCGCTTTCGGTCTGCTCGATCAGTGATAACGGATCGGCATCGGGACGGACGAACACGACGACGGCACTCTCGGGCGTGACCGCCCCGTCCCCTACCTCCGGTACCTTAGGGGTGGACTCGATATTTTCGACGGGGTTCGACGCTGGAAACGTGGATTGTATGGCTTTTGCCGGAGCAGAAGCTAATTGGGGCTCGGAAAGTTGAATTTCCGGCGCCATTTCGATCCGCTGGGCAAAGGCTTCCCAAAACTCGCTGGTTTCTGCAACAACCTGGTTGCTATCGTCAGGGGATTCAGCAAGTGCGGAGTGAGTCAACGGAAACGAAGCGATTCCGATCGCCAGCGAGCGAAGGCAAAATTTGCGAATGCCAAGAATTGACACGGTTTTTAGGTGATTTGCCATCAATCGCAGCTTGCTTAGAGGAACGACCGGCTCGAGAACAACGTCTGAATCCTTCATCGAACCGCGACATTCCGAAGCCACAGCAAAATCGCGACAAGGCTCAGTTCCGCTATTACCGCTACAGATTGTCGGCGAAAACGTGACTCGAATGCATTTCAGAACTTTTCCGTTGCTGCAAACCAACACAGAAACGGTCACGTTTGCGCCAGTTCCTGGGGATCTGCGAGCTTGATTCGGCCTGCGGAATCGCCAGAAATTACAAATACGCAAGATCAAAACTTTCGCTTCCAGAACCCGTTTTTCTTCGGATAAAATGGCACAGCGACTATGATATTGGCCGCGACCGTTTTTCTTTGAAACCGCTATTTTCGCACATTTGTTGGTCCGTATGAATTCCGATCGTCGTCTATCGGCTGCTGCACGGCACGCGATCGATCGTCTGTGTCATTGGGCGCGGCGTGTGCGATCTCGAAGCGACACGTCCTGTCGCGCTGCGACGATGGTACCGCTGCCGATTCGCCACGCTCGCGGCTATCGGCCGATGCTGCGTCCGCTTGAACCACGGTTGGTACTGAATGCGACCGCCGAACTAAGTGGTCTGGGCGAACTGTTGATCACCGGCACGGCGGCCGCCGATACAGTGCAGTTGCAAGTCACCGGCGATGGTTCGCTGCAGCTTCGAGACGAAATCAACCAAATCATTCCGATCACGAATCATCCTGGGAATCCGAACGATCCATTAGCTGCCGCCGCAGTGACGTCGGGCCAAATTGTTGTGCGTCTTGGTGGTGGCGATGATACGTTCACAGCCGAGCTTCCATCAAATCTTAGCGTCACCGTGGTCGACGGCGACGGCAGCGACACGACCGAGTTGACATTCACCGATCGTGGCCCCGTCGGAACCGCAACGCACAGCATCGATTCCGAATCGATCACACTGGTTCAAGATTCCACAACGGTTTCGTTGTCTGACGACCATTTGGTTTTGACCGGCGATGTTTCGATTGGGACCATCAATGATGATTCGCTGATTGATGTAGGTACCGGTCGCTTCGATGTCGATGGACGCTTGATTCTGTCGGGGTCGGTCGACTTTATCGGTAGCGGTGGCAGTGTCGATCTACAAGACGCAGTGGTAACGTCCAACGCGGACAACGTGGATCTTAGCTTCGACTTGGGAACACAACCGACGGCGACGTTGGCATTCGGCGACACCGATGCCAGCGGCGGACGATTGTTGACCAATCTAAATTTTATCGATACGGCGGCCGATTCGTTGCAAAATAGCTCGATCGAGATCTCGGGTAATCTGGTTGTCCAAAACCAGGTCAACGCGATCCAAATCGGTGAGGTTGTCGACGCGGAAAACATCGATCTTGAAACCTCTAGCGATGTCTCGCTCGGGTTGGTCAACGCGACGCTCGGCGAGCTGTCGATTGCAGCGACCGGCAATGTCGTTGTCAACGGCACTGCGTCCATCGACAACGCTTTGGCAATCAACGCGAACGGTGGCAACGTCGATCTTAGCATGTTGTCGTTGAGCACCACTTCGGGTGGCGACATTTTTGCGATCGACAACGCGACGTCGGTGACGCTAGGCAATGTCGATGCAGCGGATGCGAACGTGTTGATCGGGCAAAGCGGCATCGTACAGGGTGACGTGACGCAATCCGACACGACACGGCTAAACATTAACCAACTAAGCATCCGCACGAACGGCATGATCGAGCTGACGTCGGCCGACAATGACATCGCCGTGGCGGAATCGCTTGATGCTAACGGTGACATCACGCTGGTCGATTCAGCCAATGGATTGGACGTGCGTCAGATCCGCTCGTCCGAGGGCAACGTCGAACTGCAGAGCACCGCTTCGGGTTTTGCACTATTGATCAGCGGGGCGATCGCAACCAGCGGCGGTGAGGTTCGCATTACCGCGGCCGAACAAATACGGATGCGCGAGACCGCCGCGATCAATGCAGGCGACGGAACCATTCGAATCGACGCCCAGGGCGATGTCACGCTCGGTGCCTTGGTGACCACCAATGCAACCGAAAACGCGGTGCGGATTCAGTCATTCGGTGGTGCGGTCCAGGACACCGGCGATACCGGAATCGATATCGATGCCAACTTTGGCCGAGCCACGATTACGGCGGCAACGGGAGTCGGCGATGGTAATCCGATCGAGCTTCGCGTTGCCGAGTTTGCTGCAAGCGTGACCGGTACCGGAGCCATTCTGGTCGTCGAACAAGATTCGCTGCGATTAGTCGACCTCGAAACGTTCGATGGTGAAATCAAGGTCACTGCTTCCGATTCGATTGTGATCGAAGACGAACGTCCTGAGCAGACGAACGGCGATTTTCAAGTTACGCCGAGATTGGTCGCTGGCGGCGCCGGCGGACGAATCTTCCTAGACGCGGGCAATGATGATGGCGATCGACTGCGTATCGGCAACGGTGTCGCCTTGGTCGCCTCGCAATCGAGTATCGGGGCGGTGCAGTTGGATGCGAACGCCATCGAATTTGGCGAACAGATTGAAATTCGCACGGGCGGCGATATCGGAGTGGCTCGCGTCTTTTCACCTCGGCCGGTTTTGCCTGCGGACCTAGCAACATCGGATTCTAGCGACCCGGCACAACCCGATGATGCGATCTTCGATCCCGCCGACGCAGCGTTTTATGACACTGCATCGATCGTGACCGATCGGCTAACCCAAGCATTGGGCAACGGTGGCGCCGGTGTGTTGACCATCGGCGTCGGACATGTCGGCGAACAAGGGTTGACGTTGAACATCGATTGGGGGGGTGAATTCCAGCGTTTCCAGCAAGTCGACTTGCTGGCCGGTGGCGAGTTACACCCGATCGAACATGCCTACACCGAACAAGATATTCTCGAATCACGATTGAACGGACGAACCTCGGCCACCGATCCTTTGGAGGTACGTTTCTCGGTCCGCCACCACGAATCGATTATCGTCACAGGGAACTCGGTCACACAAGGCTCGGCAGAAACGGAACAGGTCCAAAGCGGTGTCATCTCAGCAACCGACAACGACAATCCACTGCGTCCTGATCTTGACGAAACGATCATCCAGAACACGGTTGCCGACAACGCGACATTGTTGCACGTCAACGGACAAGCCCAATTCATCATTCCGTCGTTGACGATTCCCGTGGCCTTTTTCCCGGTTCGTAACGTCATTCCTGAACCCGAAACGCTTGAGATTTTCGTACGCCTCGAGAGCACCGTCGACCAAATCAATACAAATTTGCAAACCAGTGAAGCAGCGAGAGGATCCGCTGTGGTCCGCGACGAATATTTTCAAATCCGCGTGATCTCGCCTGACCCCGAAGGCGACGATTTGGCTGCGCCCAAACGATTGCAGGACACAATCTTGGAAGGCGACAACTTGAAACGCTTGTTTGCCAAATTGCCCGATGGTCGCTATGTGATCGAATACGTGTTAGGCGACGGCAACGAACGGATCATTATCCAAGCCGATGTGCGTAACGGAGAAGCGATCGATCTGGGCGATGAACTCGACGGCGGCTACTTGAAACTAAAAATGCTGGATTTGGTACCCCAGGACACCACGACTCCGGAGCAGTCGGATGCACCGGCCGGCGAAGAGGCCAGTGAACGGGATCCACTGGAACCTGACAACGGCGATGGCGACAACGACGTCTCGGCACTGGATCGCGGGATGAGGCGGCGCGTCGAGGGGGCAAACGCTGTTGTCAAACACGCTGGGGACAATACCGAATCGCAGCCAACCACAGGGCTCGCTACCGCAGCGGACGACCGACTGACCAAAGCCGCCCGATTCGCCCGCCTCGCTCGATCGCAATTCTAGAACCGTCATGGCAAACCAATCCTTTCCTCCGAATCCAGACTCAGGCGACGAGATTCCGCGAGATTCCGATCGGCAAAATCCGGCGCAGCGGGCGGGCGACAATCCGTCGCCATCGAACCCATCAAACCCAACGACGAACGAAGATACCGGACGCAACGAGACAGGGCGCAAGAATCCAGATCATAACAAAACGGATCCGCACACCACTCAAGATGATGCCGCGATAGACGAGACAATTCCCATTGATGACGATTCCGTATCGCCACCAAATGTTGTCCAATCGGGTGGCGGGACCGACGCGAATGTAGACCCTAGCGCGTTGACGGAGCAGATAGAACAAACGATCGACATGGACGAAGTTCAACCTTCGTCTAATGCGAATCAAAAAACACAATCGGACAACCAGGATCGAACACTCTCCGCAGCGGATTTGGAACAAACACTCGAAGTCGATGACGCCCCAACAGGGACGCGTGACCAACGATCAGCGCCTCGGCCGGGCGGATCGTCGCCACCTCCCAATCACACCGTTGCGATTGGGGCGATCCCCCAACCTGATGCAAAAGAGGCGCCCCAAGAACAGTCTGCAGAGAAACCTGTTGCCTCGGTGATGACGAGTCGCGAGATCGGAGCGACAATCAATCCGCGTGAATTGTCCGATGAGGACGCGGTGATGTGGGACTCGATCGCAAAATCAGAAACGCATCGCAACGAACCGAGCCAATTGGCTCCGGCGATCGAACGATCCCTCCGTGAAACCAACCTGCGGATCGTGCCTCGCAATGTCACCAAGGGACAGAGCACTGGCTCGGACGCATCCGATTACCAACTCGTGCGAATGCTTGGCAAAGGAGGCATGGGGAATGTCTACGTTGCCAAACAAGAGTCGCTCGACCGAATGATCGCGGTCAAAATCATTCGTCCGCTGGATCGGGAAAAACGCGAAAAACTACAAACCGCGGGACGGTTGGCGGATGTGGAACAAAACCGACGCCAGCAGTTTTTGTCCGAGGCGGTTGTCACGGGTGACTTAGACCATCCCAACATTGTCCCGATCCACGACATCGCAGTGATGGGAAATGATACTCTTTTCTATGCGATGAAGCGGGTGATTGGTACGCCTTGGAACAAGGTGATCGCTAAAAAAACTCGCGACGAAAATCTAGAGATCTTATTGAAAGTCGCCGACGCGGTCGGTTTTGCCCATACGCGAGGCGTAGTGCATCGCGACATCAAGCCCGAGAACATCATGTTGGGTGACTTTGGTGTCGTGATGGTGATGGACTGGGGATTGGCGCTGCCGACCGAAGCGTTCGAGAAACACGATTCGGTTTTTCCCGTTACCGGCCTTGGTGGGACTCCGGCATTTATGGCACCGGAGATGGCGACCGGACCGATTTCGCGAGTGACGGTCCGCAGCGATGTGTATTTGCTCGGTGCAACGCTATTCATGATCATCACGGGCGAAGCGCCTCATCATGGATCCAACGTTCGAGAATGCTTAAAGGCGGTTGCCAACAACGTCATTCGTGAAGTCGGCCCCACGCACCAAGGCGAATTGATGGATATCGCACTCAAGGCGATGGCCACCAATCCCCTGAAACGCTATCCCGATGTACCCGCATTTCAACAAGCAATTCGCGACTATCGCAGCCACGCCGAAAGTATCGCGTTGACCACCCGGGCATCGGACGATTTTGCCAAAGGAGTCGAGTCGAAACGATACGCCGATCTATCGCGGGCGATCTACGGATTCCAAGAGGCAATCACGCTGTGGGAAGGCAACCGCCGCGCCGCCGAAGGACTCGAACGATCCACGTTGCAATACGCCGAAATTGCGTTCAACAACGAAGATTACGACAATGCGATCCAGTTGCTCGATCCTGCTAACGCAGCGCACGCCGAACTGCTCGAGAAAGTCAACAATGCGATCCGCGAACGCGCGACACGGCAACGTCGCTTTCGCTGGCTCCGCCGCGCCGCAGTGGCGATGTTGATATTCATCTTAATCGGCAGCGGAGTGGCGACATGGATTATCTACGGGCAAAAACAAGTCGCCGTTGGTTTGATGGAGTTGGCCAATAGAGAAAAAGAGCTGACCAAACAAGCCAGTGATGAACTCGCCATCGCACTAAAACAAACACAAGCGAGTGAAGCATTTGCCCAAGAGCAAAAAAGGATAGCTAACACAAAAACGCGCGAGGCAGAGGAGAAAACTGAAATAGCGATCACGGCGTTGCAAGCCGAAACCGATGCGAAAAAGCGGCGTTAGCGGCCCAGCAGCAGGCCCGACGCCAACAACAAATTGCGGAATATGAAAGCTATGTATCGAACATTGGTTTGGCCAAGGCACGTATCGATCGTAATAATTTTGACAAAGCTCGAGAAACCTTGCGGACGATCGCGGAGCGGCGTACCGCATCAGGAACAGAATCAGCCGCGAGTGTTGATGCCACCGCGTCCAGCGACGATCGACCGTTGCCATGGGAATATCGCTGGTTGCTGAGACAGGTTTCGCCATCGCGTTCGACGTTGGAAACCGCTGCTCCCGTCGTCAGCTTGGCAACCGATCAATCCGGCCGCATCGCCGTCGCCGTGCTTAGCGACGGTACGATTGTCCGCTCCGTTTTGAACAACGCCAGCGAATTTGTGTCCCAGCAACCTCAACGCATCTCCAGCGGATCGGTCGTCGCCGTTGCGATCTCGGCGGATGCGAAGCAAATCGCATTGGGGATGGCATCAGGCGACATTGAACTGTGGGACGCATCGCTACAGAAATCCATTGGCAAACTTCATGGGCATACCCGAGCTGTATCGGATATGCGGTTTTTTGGCGACACGATGCTGGTTTCCGGATCGGATGATCGAACCGTGCGTCTTTGGGACATGCAATCGAAAACCGAGCAACTCGATTGCTGGCACATCACACCGGTGCGGCAACTCGATATTGCCGCCGAGCCCGGCGGAGCTTCATGGTTGCTTGCCGTTGCATCCGCCGACGCGTCGTCGGGTCATATCGCGGTGTGGCGAGTCCGCAACACCAACAACCAATGGAAGACCGAAGGCCCCGGGATTTTTGACCACCACGGTTCCCCCGTTTCCTCGGTTGCGTTAGCTCGTGATGGTCGGCTGGCTGCATCGGGTGACGAACAGGGCCGTGTGCTGATTTGGCGGCCCCATACGGTCACTCCGATTGATTACGATGCCGCAATCAGCTCCGCCATCCAGGACATTGAGTCAGCTGAAACACAAACGTCCTGGGGCGTTCCCGTCAACCGATCGCAACCATTCACATCAGTCGCGCTATCCGATCCGGCGTTTCGTCCGTCAAGCCAAAAACAAGCGGACGAACCCGAATATGATTCGTTGGCGCTTGATCCGATCGAAGCGGCACATCGAGACGTCGTCCGTGCCATCGAGTTTTCGTACGATGGTAACAAGATCCTCACCGCTGCCGACGACTACACCATCAAACTATGGCAAACTCAGTCACGTGATCTTGACCTTTCACTCCGCGGACATGGCGGCTGGGTCACCGAAGCAATGTTTTTGAATGACCAAACGGACCAAATCCTTTCGTCATCGATGGACCGTTCGCTACGAACGTGGAAGCCGCAATCCTACGTTGGCGATTCCGTCGCTACGCACCTTGTTGCTAAGAGTTCGGATGCAGCATCGACGGCGGACACTCCGGCTGCGGCAACGCGTGGACTCACTCGCCGGCAAGCACACGCGGACGAAATCTGGGCATGTCGCTTTAGCCCGGACGGCAAGCGATTGGTGACGTCTAGTCGCGACCGAACGGCAAAAGTCCTGCAAATCGACAGCGAAACGTTGGATTTGAAAGCGATCGGCAGTGTGATCACGGACACAACCGACAACGACCGCACAACACTCCGCGAAGGCACGACGTCGATCGTGATGTCATTGGCGGTCGATGCAACGCGTCGGCGACTGTACGTCGGCGGCGCCGATGCGGTCATTCGCGTCTGGGACATCGACCGAGGAACCGAGTTGGGCGAATTGCTGGGAACCGGACTCAATCAATCGTTTGCGTTATCGAAGAGCGGAAAGTACGTGTTGACAGGCTCGAGTTCCCCCGAACACAAAGGGTGGTTATTCGAAGTCAATCTGAACGGTCGTGCCGCTCCGACGCGGGTGTACCCGCTGGATAAACACACCGAAGCGATCACCGCGTTTGCCATCTCCGATGACGACGCTCGGTTGTTTACGGCCGACCGCGCCGGTCGCGGTTTTGTCTGGGACCGAGAATCAGGGCAAGTGATCGGTAAACCCATTGATCTATTACTTGGCAACCGCATCAACGACGCTCGTTTTACACCCGATGGCAAACATATCTTGGTGGCTTCGGACGACCAACTTTTGTCCGTGTTCGATCTCGAATCACGTACTCGCGTCGGGCAGATGAGCCACGATGGTTTTGTCACCTCCGTTTCGCTTTCAGCCGATGGTAAATTTGCGTTGACACTCAGCGAATTGACAACCCAGGACCGACTGCAGACGTCGGTGCATCTCTGGGATCTAGCTTCTGGTCAAGGTCGTCAATTGCAGCAAAGCGTGCTCGAGCGATCCAAGCGAGAACGTGCAAACGAACGATCCGCATCGAAAGACACTCGTTCTGATCAACGCATTGGATCGGTCGCGTTTGCCGACGCAGGGAACACCGCGATGGTTACAGTGGTTTCACGATCGAACCAACCAACTCGGGTTGACGCTTGGACGATTGGACCGGATTTGGAATCTGCGACTCGAACTACATCGATGGAGTTGCCAGCGGAACTTGCCGCCGCCGCTGCCATCAAACCGATCGATGACGAGCGATTTATTAGCCTGAATGGGGATGGCGCCTTCTTGTGGGATGTGCCCAAAGGCACCCACGTTCGCAGCTTTCGCGCGAATGCGGCGGTGGTTCAATCGAGTTTCTCGTGTGACGGAAACTACATCGCCACCGGGAGTCGATCGATCAAGATTTGGCACGGTGAAACGCTCCAGCCGCTAGGCAAGTTGGAAGTGGCGCATGACGGGCCCGTTCGCTCGGTTGAATTTGCACAGCAGCACCACCACGACGGCACGCCCGACTACCGACTTGTCTCCGGTGGGGACGATGGTTTCGTGCGTCTGTGGCGTTGGGATCCGCAAACACAGCAGGTATCGCCGCTATCCGAATTCGAATTCGGCGTTCCCGTTCGTTCGGTCACATTCGTAGCCGACGGATCTTCGCTGCTGGCCTGCGGTGCGGGTGGCGTGGCAAAACTTTGGAAAATTGAATCGGCTACAAATCCGCATGTCTTTCAGCGAGCGGATTCCGGCAACTTCGTTTGCGTTACCGCCTCGGACGATGGCCGATGGATTGCCGCGGGAAGCACCGAATCGGTAGCGTATCTGTGGCAAGTCCCTGAGCCGCATCAGCCGCTGCGGGCTCCGATCGAATTACGCGGTCATTCGCAAAGAGTCGAAGATATCGCGATTCTGCAAGACGCCAGCGGCGAGATGCGGGTTTTCACCGCCGGAGAAGATCAAACCGTCCGCGTTTGGGATCCGCGGATTGATCGATTTGACCGCAGCGAAATGGCATCGGACGAAAATTTCTCCGATGCCTATCTCGCTCGCGAATTGCTGTTGCTCGAGCAACATGGCTCGAGCGTCACTGCGGTGGATCTCACTGCAAGCGGCGAGCTTTTGATGACCGCCAGCCGCGATGGCACGGTGATCCTTTGGCCCGCTGAAATCACGCCCCGCTGAAATCACACCGCGGTGATCGAGTGAGCCCGGAGGACTACGCTCCCCCTTCATCGGTTGCGCGTTCTTCGGCCAATTCCTGTTCGCTCAATTCGACCGGAGCCAATTGTTTGTTTTCTTCGGTACCGCCGCAGCCGGTGAGGGTCAGCGTGCCAAACGAAATCCCGCAGAACAAGAGTGCCGATGCCAAAATATGTTTCATCATCATGTGAACCAAAATAGAGGTAGAAATAGAAAGAGGTGGTAAAAGTAAAACGGTGCAAGACACTTTCGTAGTGAATTGCACCGAGTGTTTCGAACGAGACGATTGATTACCGAGCGAAATCGACTCGGCATCCATCGCTTGACTTCAATCAATTAGAACTCGCCGTCGATCGTTTCCTTGTTCGCTCGTGTTCCCAAGGCTCCAAACAGGCCATAGGGGCTTTCGGCACCGGCGGGAAGCATCGTCGAGTCGCCAGGCATCACTGCGGGCGACGAGACATCACCACAATCGACCGAATCGGTAATGAATTTAACCGCACCATCCCCCATCAATACATGGGCGCCGCCTTGATGATGGCTGCCGGTCGGAGCTTGTCCTGAATTTTCCCAAGTTGCTCCGAAGCACAATTCGCTGTTAGGCGCTGTCGAGTAGCTGGTGCCGGTAAACAGTGGCAACGAATAGCACCAACGTGCCCCGCGTGACCGTGACGACGCGGTTTCCAGCGACGTCAGACTGGGTTTCCAAAACCGAGGCCGTTCAGGATCAAGGTCTGTTTTACATGCATCGGCGCGGCTTCGCACGCCTGTGCCGCCCCAACCGTGATTTTGATTGACGACCGTTCGCGCATCGTTGTCGCCGAGACCGTTAACGATCTCGCCCATCGCTACGGTGTTAGACAATCCATCCAACACATCGCGAAACTTGTTGTTGGCCCGAGGCACAAAGAAACCTCGCGTGCAGCCGCGGCGTTTTTCCATCACGTTTTGCTGCCATTTGCCTCCCGAGAACTCCCACAAACCGGCATGGGCGTAGCTCGGGGAATCACCGATACTGTTTGCTGCGTAATTCGTGGTCGCGATTCCCCAGCTCGATTCGGCGGGGTCGCTCGGGCAACGCAATCCGGCAACCTGCGTGCCCCACGGCTCGTAGGCTGATACCCAACCGGTCGGCCCCATCGCGGCCCAGCCTTGATACGGGTTGCTAATTTGTTCCCACAAACCTTGTTGTTCCATGTAAGGCAACATGCCGACCAAGAAACTCAGCCGACGCGCGTTGTGCCCCGGTTTAACATCTCCGGTGCCCTTGTCGGCTGCCGGATCAAACGTCCCGGTGCCCTGCATAGGCAGCTGCTTGTAAGCCGAGTGATAGTTGTGAAGCGCCAAACCCAGTTGTTTGAAGTTGTTGCTGCAGCTCATGCGACGCGCTGCTTCGCGAGCCGCCTGCACCGCCGGCAACAATAATCCTACGAGTACTCCGATGATCGCGATGACCACCAATAATTCCACCAATGTAAAACCACGTGGCTGTCGAGAAATTTTCATGCTGACACCTTGCAATGAAGAAAAGAAAACAGAGCCGATTCAAGACAAGAGAAAGGGCAAATAACACCTGTTGCAAAAAAGGACATCTACCGTGCTTCAGAGGAACGCGTTTGGAGACAATGTATAGAGAAAAAAACGAACCCCGCAGCTATGGGTAATTACCCCACGTAAACCTCGCTCTAACGCAACAGCAAGCATCGTTCGAAATGTTACCACCCGAGGGAGGTGACGGCAACCAAGTTTTTTGCGACGTAAGATTGTATTTTTTTACACCGCACAGACATGCTGCAATATTCCGATTGACCGCGACATTGGCGATTATCTCGGGATCGATTATTACCTCTCCCGCGTCGACAACGCAGTGAGTCGGTGCCGAGTTCGAGTGGGTAAACAAAATGCCATTAATTAAATGCTTTCCGATGGGTGTCCGTTCAATGCCATCTACTTTGGCACTAAACGGGTGGCGCTACCAAAGTAGATGGCATTGGGGGGCCGTTGGCGAGCTTTGGCACGTCGATGAAAAAGTGAACGGTTCATGGATCTCGCTCGCCATACGCTGGCAAATATGCGAGAATACACTGGTCAGTCGAACTTGAAATCAGCGGGACGTGAAATCGGCCCATCACATTGACCAGCGAAATGGCGGATGTTTAGCTTCATGCTTCTCCGCGGCATCGCCCAGGTGAATCCAATGCGAGTTTTAATCGTCGCAGGCGTGATGTTAATCACCGCGATCTTTGTTGGGGTTGGTGGAGCGTCGCTGATTGAATCGCCCGATTGGTTGGTCAATCTCTTTTTTGCGTTTGGAGCTGGCTTGGGTTTATTGCTGGGTAGCCTGTTATTGCGGCTGATCACTCCCAAACGAAAAGCTCCCACATCACGTCGCGATTCGCATCGCGAGGTTCCCGCAATCCCATTTCCTCGTCGCTTATCACGCTTCATGAGTGTTGTGCATACAGCAGATGAAGACGGCGATCGGTCACCGATGCCGATTTGGTCTCTACGTCAAAACGACCGACGGACGCCCCCAAAATCGCAACGTTTTATCCGCCAAATCCTAATGCGTATTCGTGCGATCCTGTCGCGAGGCTAGTCGCTTTACACTTGTGGTGGGAAACCAGTAGTCAGAAAGGGTTCACGGCTTGTTGAACTAGCCTGACTTTAGAATGCGTCGTTTAACCGTTAGCCGATAGGCGTACGCCAACGGCTACGAGTACGCCTACGGATGACTGTTAAACGATTAAATTAATAAGCCGTTTAGTGAAAGCGACTCGTGCTCGCAGCAGCATTTCCAATGACGATGGATATGAATCATTTGACCTCTACGAAAAACGCTATGTTTCGCGTGTGTGGTGTAACGAAGGTCTATGACATGGGGGAAGTGCAGGTCCAGGCGCTTCGCGGGATCAATCTGGAACTGTACGAACATGAATTT
>NZ_ANOG01001101.1 GCF_000346295.1 Rhodopirellula maiorica SM1
TCAAGTGATTACATCAACCAACAGGCAATCAAGAAGTGCACCCGCCGCGTGGCACATTGTTTGCGGCAATGATTGGTTTGTTGTTGCTACCTCTTTTCCCCCTACGAAGTCACCATGAACTTCATACGATTATTGATCGCATTCCTGTTGCCGCCGGCAGCGGTCTATATGCAATTCGGAATCAACAAACACTTTTGGATCAATTGCCTTTTGACGCTATGTGGCATCGTGCCTGGCATTTTGCACGCTGTCTATATCATGGCAGCACGTCCGCCGGGATTGGCGAGATTACATCATCAATGATCCGGTGGTTTCGCCGCGACGTCGCGTTTAGCAGCGAACGGTAAATGCATGTCGCGAGTGATGCATCAACGGGGCAGTGTGAGGCGGGCGAGCATCACAACGCGACGCAATTTTTACCGCTTGCTTTCGCACGATACAGTGCGTCATCCGCACTGGTGATCAGTGCCAGCGAACTGGAGAACGCCGGAGTGTGCGACGACACGCCGATGCTGATCGTCGGGCGCAGCGGAATACCGTCTTTTTCCATTCCCGCCGACTCCACCGTCTTTCGAATATGTTCAGCGACCGAACATGCCGACGTCAGATTCAACCCCGGCAAAAATGCACTGAATTCATCGCCACCAAATCGGCAGGCTTGACCGTCCTTGCCAAGCACCTTTGCGATCAATCGCCCGGTTTCGCCGATCACGTGGGCACCGTAAAGATGACCATGGGTGTCGTTGATTTGTTTGACGCCATCCATGTCCATCATCAAAACCGACAACGGCATCTCGCCGCGACGTGATGTTTGGAACGCAAACTCTAACGCTTCGTCAAACCGTCGTTTGGACGGAAGATCGGTGAGCGGATCAGTGCCCACCAACGCTGCCACTTCGCTGTGATAATCAATGTCGAGTTCGTCGGCAAATGCGAAGCGAACCACTGTCTCGCCGACGAAAATCTTGTCTCCATCCTTTAAAACTTTCTGACCCACGAGCGGGACCGAATCGACTCGCGTCCCATTCGTCGAATTTAGGTCCTCGATCACGAACCCTCCGTCCCCCACCCGTGTGATGGTCGCATGGCGTCCGGACACTTTCATGTCGTGCAGCGGAAATGTGCAAGTCGGGCTTCGGCCAATCACGGTCCGTTCGGACAAAAACGCATGGACGCCAATGTCCGCACGGCTGCGAATAACGCTCAGATACGCTTTCTTTGCAGCATGACTTCCCGCTGGGGTAAAGACACCCTCGATCCGCAGGGTCCCCCCATCCATCACGTGCCCTGGTACTCGCGCCGCTGGGACTCGTGCCGCCGACGTTTCGCTGTAGTTTAATTTCATGGCAGATCGAATGCTTGCAATGGGATCATGGAATTCCGATTGGCGAGGGCCCGTTTTTAACAAGAATCACCTATCGATGTCATGACCGATTCGGTGTCCAAAACCAGCGTCGGCGACAAATAACTCGGTCGTTTTGCCCCCAATCCTGCTGAAGCCCAACCAGCTATCCCTACAAACCTGGCGGGCAACGGGACAGCGAGTTTTCGTGGGATCTGTCGCGACGTTCGGATTGCGTTTCTTGTATGCTGTCTAAGCACCAATACACTGCATATTTTTTTAGTGCCGCCCCCCCCCACCGTTTTCTCCCCCACCTTGATGCCATGAAATATCTTGCCTCACTTTGCCGCCTGTTTCTGGGCCGCCTGTTTCTGGGCCGCCTGTTTCTGGGCCGTCTGTTTTTGAGCCTTTTGTTTTTGAGCCTTTTGTTTTTGGCGACGACGTCTGTCAGCGCTGCGGATTCCGTTCCCGTTATTTTCGACACCGACATGGCTGACGATTGCGATGATGCGGGTGCATTGGCGGTGTTGAACGAATTGGCGGACCGAGGCGAAGCAAAACTACTTGCCGTGATCACCAATCGAGCCGATGCGGCAGGACTCTCGGCCGCCGCCAGCGACGCAATCAATACGTTTTATGGCCGGGGTGATGTTCCAATCGCAACCGACAAGGACGGGGCAAAGGTTTCCTGGAATCACCCGAGTTCCTACACGCCGGCGTTGGCGACGGAGTTTCCGCACGACTGCCCCACGGATAAAGAATGTCCCGACGCGATCCGCCTGTACCGGGAAACTCTCGCCGCTGCGGACGATCATTCGGTTGTCATTTGCAGTGTCGGAGCCCTCAGCAATCTGGAAGATTTGCTCAACTCGTCAGGGGACCAACACAGTCCACTCAGCGGTGAAGAGTTGATCCTAGCCAAGGTGAAACGGACCGTGATCATGGGAGGGCATTTCCCTCGTTCGGCCAAACCGGAAACGAATCTTCGTCTCGACCCTGCCGCGGCCGTCAGCGTGACCAATCGTTGGCCTGGCGAGATCATTTGGCAAGGCTTCGAAGTCGGTGCTGCGCTGCGATGTGGGACGTCACTGCAGACGTGTGATGCGGACAATCCAGTGCGTCGCGCGTTCGAACTACGTCCGTACCTTGGTGGCGCTGCAATCGACCATGGTAAACCCGCGCATGATCAAGCAGCCGTGTTGTTAGCCGTTCGCGGCGTTCAGGACGAGTACTGGATGATCAGCCCGCCTGGCCGCGTCATCATCGATTCGGACGGACACAGCGAATGGAGAACCGACAGAAAGAAACAGCATCGCTACGTCGCGATCAAAGGACGTCCTGAGAGACTCGAGAAACAAATCGATGAACTGATGGTCCGCAACCAAGTCAGCGAATGACTAGCAACGACGTCCGGCGTCGACTCTAACGACTTAAATGACATAACATCCCTGGTTGAACGAAGCATCGCTTTTTATTTAATCCGAGTGGTCGGATCACCAACAAGGAAGCACTGCGGCCAAACGATCTTGATTGAACATCAACATCGTCATTCCCACTTGCTCATCAAGCCAGACATAAGTGACGACGCCTTCGCTATCTCTCGCCTTGCCCATGGCAACTCGCTCTGGTTCGCCAATTTGACGGACGACTGCATCATAATGGGTTCCCGGTTTAATCTCGCGAAGCGTCACGTCTAACATGTCGCGTGCCCAGACTTGTTTTTGCAATTCAGATCTGTCGACCCCATGTGTTTTTCGACATGCTTCGTTGTCAACATCGATCAAGACAAACTTTGCTGCGTAGCTAGGTGGTGTCGTTGGCGAGGTTTCGGGGTCGAGCAAACTCGACGCGACCTCCGTCCACTGTGGAATGTCCATCTCCGCAAGTTGCTCGTAAATCTGGCTTTGCCCACACCCTGCAGCAACGCCAATCACCGCAACCAATTGCAATATCCGAATCATTTTGCACCCTAGCATCCGAGTCAACCCATTGCTGAAGCCGCAGACCATCCTAACGCAATCTTCACCTCGCTACACAACAATTGGGGCGAGAAAGTGTATAGAGATCCAAAAAAACTTACTCTGAGATGATTTGCACATTTGCGCGCGTTCATTCCGTTGACACGACGTTGCAGACAGGAAACGACGTGAATCGCCGTGTCTTTTCCGCCGCAACCTATAGACTAGACGCGACAAATGACGAGGACGGACCGATTCGGGATCGAAGACAATTATTCAGCGGCCCCATTGGTTGATCAGTGGAGCGTATCCGAACGGGGCACCGCAAATTG
>NZ_ANOG01001102.1 GCF_000346295.1 Rhodopirellula maiorica SM1
GCGACGTCAGTCAATCGCTTGATCACGCCGTCGACACCGAAAAGTGGATTCTCGAACACGCTGACCGCAGGGATGCCACCCATGCTGGTCCAACGTGAATGCAGGAGTTCGAATACAAAAAAGTCGGGGACGATATAGACCGACGCCGTCGAGTCGCTGAGTTGTTCAAGCAAATAGCGAATGCGATCCTCGGCCCGCATTGGCAGCGTGATAAAGATTGTGTCAATTTCACCACGACGTGCTTTTTCGACCATTTCCGTCAAATCGCCTTCGAGCGAAAACGGGGGGCTCGCCGACGCGTCGTCGGATCGGAATTCGTTGCGGTCGTCAAAAAAGCCAACCATTTGAAAGCCCAGCGATGGATCGTGCTGGACATTCTCAGCCATTTGAACACCTAACTCGTTCAGTCCAGCGACCGCAATCCGGCGGGTGCCAATGCCTCGATGCAACAATCCTTGTTGGATAATCCGCAAACACATTCGCCCCAACCCGATCACCGTTGGCGTCAGGATAATCCAGCAAAGCATGACCGAACGAGCGAATTCTTGTCCGTAGCGGGTGGCAAATGCTAACAACGCGAGCACCAGAACCGTCATGCTCCAAGCACCCACGATGCTGGACATCTCCATGTTGGCCGAACCTGCGTGCGATTTGCGGTACAGCCCTGTCAAATGCCCAGTTAGCAAGAATACGATCACAGCGATCAGTCCCATCGCCAGCGTCGTGTCGTCGACCCAGCCGCGGGCGATCCATTTGACGGTCGCCAACGATGCGATCACTCCAGCAGCATCAAGACACGGTTGAAAGAAATCCCACCAATGGCGATGAGGGAGAATGGGTAACCGCATGAATCATTTCCGGTCGATTGGGCGTATCGGATTTTGTGCAAACGCAGCCGAACTCTCGCTGAACCAAAGAGTGAGAGTCCAGCTCGATCGCGACTGTACAAAAACCTAGCTCAATGATTGATCGAACCAGTCGAAACCGAGGTCCAACCATGTCGCTTGATGTGTCAAAGCGCCACTACTAATTCGCTCTACACCGGTTTTAGCGATATCGCCAATCGTATCGATCGTGACGTTCCCCGAGGCTTCGAGTTCGACAGCCGAGTTTTGCTGGTCGCGAATCGCAACGGCTTCACGCAAATCATCGAGCGAGAAATTGTCGAGCAATATAATGTCGGGGGTTGTCGAGATCACGTCGCGAAATTGCTCGAGCGAATCGACTTCGATCTCAACCATCGTCGGCGCTACCAGATGGTCCACGTTGGCGCCTCGCCACTGAATCGCTTTCTTGCTGCGGTGCTGGCGGCTATCGGTCCCGATGAATCACCGGCAAGTGCCAAA
>NZ_ANOG01001103.1 GCF_000346295.1 Rhodopirellula maiorica SM1
TGGGCGGCGGCGGCGGTCAAGCCGATGGGCGGCGGCGATGGGCGGCGGTGGGTATGGGCGGTATGGGTGGCGGCGATGGGCGGCGATGGGCGGCGGCGGTATGGGCGGCATGGGCGGCTTCCAACGCATTGCTCCTGAACGTGTCAAAAAGATTTCGGTCGTGACCGTCTGCCTCGAACACGGCAAGCCCGATCCCAACCCTAAGATGGCCTACAAAATCGTTCCTATCGAACAGTTCACCGACAGCCCCAATGTTCGTTTGGTCTGTGAAGCACTCGGCAATGGCTTGGTTACCCAAAACACCGCTCAAGCGGCCGCGTGGCACCTGACGGACAAAATGTCTTGGTTCCAATTGGCACAAAAAAATCGAGTCGAAAGCAAGTACACCGGAAACGTGCGATGGTTCTCGCCGCTCGAACTAAAAACTGCGATGCTGGTGGTGCAAGAAATCGATCGAATCGTTAGTACCGCAGACGAATACGCCAAGCAAAGCGATGCCGACGCCTCTTTGGCGGATGATCCTAGCTAAACGGGCGAGATTCTTCGTTCATTCAGGTAACAAGTAACGCGACAACGCGAGACGGAATTCGTCTCGCGTTTTCTTTTGCGCCCCCATCCACACCGACATCACCCCACTCGAAATTGCCCATTGGGCTTGGCCGCCCTTCGCTCGAGTTCGATCACGCCGTCAATTTGGGATCCAAAGTTTGCTGCCTGCCGCGGCAGTAGTGGCTTGGCCGCCCGAGGCTTGTCGGCGCGCTTTGATGCGGACATAGGGAGCGATGAATTGGGCCCGGTGCGCGAACGATCCTGTCGCCGCATCACGTTTGGCGTGAACCGGTTCGACCAAATCTTCGATCGAAAATCCGGCGCGACACATGCCGCCGATGATCTGTTCCCAGCGATGAAGGAACTCGACGGCTCCGCTTTCGCGTAGTCGATTTGCTGTTGCCGAAGCGTTTCGCGGCGGTGGCACCGGCGTGTCTCGGTAATAGGTGTGTTCGATGCAATAGCCCCCATTGGCTGCAGATTCAGGACTTGCTTGTAGAGAAACGGGATTCTTGTGTTGGCTGACGTAGATGCCGCCAGCCCGCAGGACGCGAGCGACTTGCTCAAACACCACGCCGATATTGCGGACGTAACAGGTGCTGACGGGTTGAGCGACGATGTCAAATTCCGCCGCCCTTAACATCGACAGATCTTCCATCGACGTTTCCAGAATCCGCAGCGAAAGACTTCGTGCGGCGGCTACTTGACGATCCAATTCCAGCATCGCGGGGCTGAGATCGACGACCGTCACGTCCGCTCCCGCGGCGGCATATAGCGAACTTTGCCTTCCTCCGCCCGCCGCCAAGCACAGCACACGCAATCCCTTGATCGATTTCCCAAACCAGCCGAGCGGATCGAGCGTTCCCAGGGGATCGGCCAATTCGCTGTCTTTGGCGGGCTGACACAGCGGATTCTTTGCATCGGCCATCGCGTCATAGGTTTGGCGATTGGCACGCAGTATTTCTTCGTTGTTCATTCAAAACGTTTCGGGAGATTCGGAGCAGGAAGACCAATCTGGGTGGAAAAAAGCAAAGAAAATGATCCACCACGCCTTATTAGGGCCTTTTCTTGAAACTTAGCTCCCCCGACTGTTTTGTTCTTTCCGAAAGCAAGGCTTTTGGGGCTGTGGTCCGAACTCGGAGGGGGGGGTGGCGTTCTCTTTCGTGGCGGTCTGCGGTCGCATCGGCAGCCCATGAGGTCAGAAAACGACAGAGATTCAAGAAACGCGGTAACGTTTTTCGATGGCAGACGTACTCAGCGAAAATTCATTAAAAAGACGAATTTAACGTGCTTTACGTACACCGCCAGCTTGATTCTGGTAGGTTTCTGTTGCGAAACAGGGAACTTTGCTTGCTGCTACAGCATCGGATCGGATATGGAAAGCCAGGACGACTTTCAAAGCCTGCAAAGATTTATGGTTTAGAGAACTATGTCTGTACCCAAAGATATCCTCGATTCACTGCTGAGCGCGTACATGGATGATGCGCTGAGTGAGGACGAACGCACACGTGTCGAGCAGATGCTGCGTGATGATGCGAACGTCGCTAGTGAACTCGAGCAATTGATCCAGCTGCGTGAATCATTACGTCAGATCCGCGACGAAGATCGCAACGTGACCCTGCCGGCGAATTTTGCCCAATCGGTGATCGAGGCGACGGTCGATCGCGGCCGCGCCGAAGGATTAAGCGACGATCATCCGGTGATGCGGTTGTCAGAGCAACCGAGTCCGATGGTTACACGTGAACGCGTCTCAGTTTGGCGAGTCGTGGCACCGTTGGCGGCGATTGCCGCCTCGCTTGCAATCGCATTTTTCGCGACTCGTCCTGGTGCTGATCTGGATCCTGTGGCGCTGATTGACCCCGAAATCGACCAGATTGCGACTGCGGAGGCGTTGTCTCCCTCTTCCGAGATTGAATCGAATCCAACCTTGGCGACGGCTGATCCCGGTGCAGCGATGAACATGGATGCTGTGACGCCGGATAACTTTCCTTCGCCGAACGCATCTCCAGATTCCAACAGCTTAGGTCCCAACAGCCCAAGCCCCGGCAGCCCGCGCCCCGGCAGCGTCGCAATCGAGAAAGTGGATTCCGATTCGAGCAACAACGATACGGAGATGAGAATTGCGGCAAATTCCCCCAATGTCGAAACGATCGAGTCGGACGCGGCGATCAAACGGAACGAAACCGATGCGGCGTCTGCCGATGTCGTAGCGATCAAAGCGATGTTGGTGCTCGATGTTCGCCGCACGATGGACGGTCGCAATACCCGCTCGGTCGAAACTGCGATGGAGTTGACGGGGATCAATTCGGCCAGTCGAAAAACGGTTGACGATAGCGTGGTTCGTTTTGCCAAAGAGAACCAAGCGGATGATGAGAGTGCAAGTTCCGCTGGCGTGTTGTACTTGGAAGCGCCCGCGAAACAGCTGGATCAATTCATTCTGCGTTTGATCGCGGATGAACAAGGTATCGAGTCGGTCAGCATGACAATTGCCAACGATCCTCCCTTGGTCGCGATGATTAAATCGCTTCGTGACGTCGATCCTACGACAGTCAAGCATTCGACGTCGTGGCAATTGGATGCGGGAGTCCACGGGACTAACGCCTTAGCGAGTCACTTGAGTGATCGACCGTATGTTCGGCTTAACTCGGCAACCGCGAACATGGCGATGGTAGGCAGTGTCGACGAAAGTGGTTCGGCATCGACATCATCCGACATCATCGGACGCGTGCTAGTCATCGTCCGCTAAGCACACGCTTTGCTTGACAAGCGAGCGATCTTGGCTCGGTACATCGCACGATTGAATTCACGCGAAACTTTTTCCAGCGTCAAGCTTCGCTTCTTTCCCACGCCGATCGTGCTGCCACCAAGTTCGGCGGTCAGGTCGCGAATTCCTGATGGGTCGAGCGTCAACAGACGGACGCCCGTAATCCAGTGCATTTGCAAAGTGGTGTCGACAGGGCGGTCAAACGTTTCGGTTGCCCGCAGCAGCTTTTTGGCTGCCAACCGGGTAACCCATTGCCCCGACGTGCGGAGCGGGGTGACCGTGGGCAGCAACATGCGGTGAGCTCCCTGCGATGAGAGCGAGATCACATCGCGAGGAACGTTTCGAACAGGAAGCTGGACGTACGAGTCCTTGGGAGCCTGGGCGCGAACAAAATCAATCGCACCGCGAAATCGATCGTTGTCTACTAGCACGTCGTCCTCGAGAATCAGCGCCGCGTCTAATTCGCTATCGAGAATTTTTTGCCAGGCGTTGCGGTGACTCAGAAAGCAGCCGATTTCGCCTCGACGCAGTGCAAACGGATAGCGGGGATCATGAACGTGGCGTTGGTAACACGCGGCTACTTCGCCGTCGCTCATCTTGCTGCCATCGACTGCTGGCAGAATCTCGGCCTCCATCGGCAATTGACTCAGCAGCGATCTGGCGTGCTCAAACCGAGTCGTGGCTCGTTCCAGACTGATGACGAATGCACGTGCCAACATGGTGATTCTCGCGAGAAGGAAGCTAAAAGTCACGGTGCAAAGGCCGACGGGCCAAATGCACACTCGCTGATAGCAGATAGAGCTCGCGGATCGCTAGTCCAAATTATTGGCTTTGGTCTCTACAGCGTAATCCATCCTAGTCGGCTCGGTTTGGTACCGCGGCGGCGATGTGCTGAAATCAACGACGGCATCCACAGCAGGTGATCGACAACCGCTAGCAATGCGTTGGGGTCAATCGGTTTGAACAAACATCGGGTGGGGACTTTCATCGCTTCGGCTTTCTTCTCTAGCCCCGCCCAGCGGCTTTCGGCAATCATCACGACCGATAGCGTTTCGTAGCCCGGGATTTGCCGCATGCACTCGATCGATTCGAGCACGGCGGCAGCATCATCGGCGACGTCCCACAGCACCAAATCCTGATTACCCATTTTCAACGCTTCGATCGCCGATTCGCTAGTGCGGGCACAAATGCAGCCGTAACCACGCGAATGCATCACCCCGGCGGTGGCGATTAACGACAGCGGGCTGGGGTCGACCACGACGATCGACGCTTGTTTTTTGGGCGTTTCGGCGGGCGAGTCGTGGCGAAAATCGGGGTCGTGCATGGGGCACTCGGGAGTGGAAAACGAGAGTTTAGCGAGAGTTTGTCGTGCCTTAGCAATACCGAGATTGGGCTCTGCGAATCAAGATCGCTATCGTGGTTGCGTAAAACGCAATTCGTACCGACAATTCTCGCCAAGACGACGACTGTCGATTCCTTTAAAAGCAAAGATCAGCTCACTTGATCTTCCGATCTCTCCTGTCCTGTCCACTTTGAACCACTGATGAATCAAACACCCGATCCCGAACCGAATGCTTCCGGCGAAGATGCCACCGACCCACGTGTGGCTCGCCGAAACAAATTGAATCAGCTTGTCGAGCGAGGCATCGATCCGTACGGCAGTCGATTTGACGATCGAAAACTGATTTCCCAGTGCCGTGAACTTGCCGGGGAAGTCAAATTTGTGACCCAGGATGGTAAGACGCTCGATCTGCCTGATTTCGACGCAGGGGATGTCGATTACCGTCAATGGAAAACCGACAACGGGCCTGGCGAAGAAGTCGGCCCGAAGGTGCGAGTCGCTGGCCGCATCATGCTTGCTCGGCCCACCGGGAAGTTGATCTTTTTGAATTTGAAAGATTGGACCGGAAACATCCAGATCTTCATCGGCAAGAAACAAGTGGGCGAAGAGGATTTCGAGCTCGCAAAACTGTTCGACCTAGGGGATCTCGTGGGCGCCGAAGGAAGACTCGGACGTACCAACACGGGTGAGTTGACCGTGTTCGCCGAAAAGTTGTTCTTCCTAACCAAAATGCTTGAACCGGCACCCGAAAAGCATGCCGGTTTGACCAATCCCGATCTGCGTCAACGAATGCGTTACGCCGACCTCGCCTTTAACGATGGCGTGATCGATACGTTTTTGAATCGCACGCGGATTGTCAAGTCGATTCGGCAGACGCTCGATAATGATGGGTTCTGTGAAGTCGAAGGACCGACGCTACACACCATCCCGGGTGGCGCCGCGGCACGTCCGTTTATGACGCATCACAATGCGTTGGACATGAAATTGTACATGCGGATCGCGCTGGAACTGCACTTGAAGCGTTTGATGGTCGGCGGCATGGAACGTGTCTACGAGCTCGGGCGAGTGTATCGCAACGAAGGCCTCAGCCCGCGTCACAATCCTGAGTTCACGATGTTGGAACTGTACCAAGCGTACGGCGACTACGAATCGATGATGGATTTGACCGAGCAAATTATTGGCGATGCAATCCAAGCCACCGGTGGCGATTACAAACGTGAATTCGATGGCAAAATGGTCGACTTTACCCCGCCGTTCCAGCGTGCGACCTATGCCGATCTGTTTCAGAAAGCGACTGGCATCGATCCCACCGACGACGATGGCGTGATGGCGTATGCCAAGAAGTTAAAGTTGGAAACCGCGAACAAGCATCCCGATGTGATTCGCAACGAGATCTTTGAAGAGAAGGTCGAAGATTCGCTTGAAGGTCCGATCTTTGTGATCGATTATCCGGCCAGCATTTGTCCGCTCACCAAACGCAAACGAGACAACCCCGAGATTGCCGAGCGGTTCGAATTGTTCGTATTGGGAATGGAAGTTGCCAATGCTTACACCGAGCTGAACGATCCCGATTTGCAACAAGAGTTATTCGAGACACAGTTGCAAGGGCAAGAGGAAGAGGATTCGATGGCGAAGATGGATCACGATTTTGTCCGTGCGCTACGTTACGCAATGCCGCCCGCCGGCGGACTAGGCATCGGCATCGACCGTTTGGTGATGTTGTTGACCGGGCAACGCTCGATTCGCGACGTGATCTTGTTCCCGGTCTTGCGTCCCGAGACCAACGAATAACCGTGTCAGTTGTTCGCCGGACCAAGCCGCGGTAGCGGCACAGATCCGGCAGCGACGATAGTGATGGCGAATTCATTCCAGGCTAAGGAATTACAACCTCGATTATCGGCTTTCGTTTCGCAATTCCTCGGCCAATTGTTCGCGAAAGATCTTGCTGTTATGCCGGATGTCGACCGGCAATGGCGTACGGCGAATGATAATTTCTTCGATCCGGCGTGTGATCGGATTGCGAGCGGCTAATTCGAGTAGTTCCTTTTGCAAGTTGTCAGCGTCGGCCGTCGGTTTGCCGTTGTTTTGCCGGCAATCAATCGTCTCGATCATCACCACCGGCGTTTGGTTGGGGCGTTCGCCGCGGGCGACGAGTGCCGAACGGTAGACGCGAGGGTGCGAATTGAAGATCGATTCGCAGGGAATTGTGAACAGCGTACGATTGCCCGCTTCGATCCGGTGAGTCTTGCGTCCACAGAACCAGAATCGATCTCGCGAGTCCAAGTAACCGACGTCGCCCATGCGATGCCAAACGCGGTCGCCATCTTGGATTTTGTGCATTGGGTTTTGATCGGATCGGACGACGTATTCGGTGGTCACCATGGGGCCGGAAACCATCAGTTCGCCGATCTTGCCTTGCGGCATCTCTTCGGTCTCGTCAATTTGTGTCATCGGTCCATCATTGATCTTGATCACACGCCACTGAACTCCCTCGAAGCGAGTGCCGACGCAAACCCCTTTGCCTTTGGCTGCGGCCGGCCCTGTTTCGGCAATCACTTCGCGTGATTCGATCGACGCGATCGGAAGCGCTTCGGTCGCCCCATAGGGCGTAACGATATTGACTTCGGGATCGAGCAAACTGCGAAGTTTGGTCAGCGTTGCGGCGGGCACCGGGGCTCCGGCCGACAACACACGCCGAAGCGTTGGAAACGGTTGCTCGACTTTGTTGGCTTCGCACCAACGGACGACCGTGTTCCAAAGGGCGGGCGATCCAAACGCTTGGTCAACTTCCCATTGGTTGGCGGCTTCGATCAAACGCTGCGGATTCACATCGGCGGGCCTTGTCGGATCCATGTCGGGAATGATTGTGGTCACTCCCATCACGGCATCGAACAATCCGAACAACGGGAAACAGGCGAGATCACGTGAACCGCGGTGGATGTCATAGCGCTGTCGGATCCGGTCGATTTGCGAATGAAAGGTGCCGTGGGTATACAGCACCCCTTTGGGCGGCCCGGTGCTGCCGGTGGTAAAGATGATCGCCGCAGCGTCGGTTCGCTCGACTTTGGGCAAGATATCGTCCGACTCGGTGCGGCCTCGGTTGGCGATCTGAGCCAATGTTTGTCCGCCCCATAGCCAGCGTTTGCCGACCGTGACATTCCATTTGGCTTGCGGGAAACGGCTGCGTAGCACGCTGCGAATCGCTTGGGCTTTGGGGATACCGACAAACCCATCCGGTCGAGATTCGCTAAGACATTTCACCAAATGTTTGCGGCCGATGCCGGGATCGATCAGGATTGCCACCACACCGGCCTTTAATAACGCAAAGACCAGTTCGATAAACTGGCCGCCGAACGGGACCAGCATCGCCAACCGCATGCCTGGTTTGACACCCCAAGCGATTAGCCCGCGAGCGATTTCGTCACTGCGTTGGTCTAGGTTTTCGAAGGTCGTCAGATCGTACTGACGCATGCCATCGGCTCGAGGTGGGCCGCTCGGTTCGGCAATCGCAATCCCGCCCGGGGATAAGCTGCGGATGATTCGCAAACGGGCGGCGACGTTGCCATCTCGGACTTGGCTGGTCATGACGTGGCCTCATGGGGAGCAGGCGTCGGTAGGTTTCTCTTGATGTTTGATTCCGTCGTCGATTCAGTCGGAGCATCCTTGCACGCATCCATCAGCGTTTGCATGACTAGCGTGGCAATGTTCTCGCTACACACTTGTTGCAGTCCCTTCCATCCGGGAACGGCGTTCACCTCCAGCACTCGCGGTTCGCCATCGTCACAGTCAATCAAGTCGACCGAGGCAAAGGTTAATCCCATCGTCGCGGTGATCTGTTTGGCCATCGCAATCTGTTGGCTGCTTGGCTCGATTCGCGTCGTCGTCGCTCCGTGGGAATGATTCGTGCGGAAATCGCCGAGATTTTCACGGCGGGCGGCGATCACATGATCTCCGATCACCAGTAGCCGAGTGTCGCGTCCACCGGGAGGAACAAACGCCTGGATATAAAACACGGCATCAAGCTGCTGGAGTGTCGAGAAAGTGTACCAAGCCAATTGCGGATCTTGGATTCGCATCACTCCGCGTCCTTCGCCGCCAAACAGCGGCTTGACCACACAATCGCCCCCGAGTCGCTCGAACGCCGCGATCGCTTCGGGCCGCGATTGCACCACGATGGTTTCGGGAACACGATAGCCAAGTCGGCGAACATGAGCGAGCGTGGCGAATTTATCGATCGCGATCTCGAGCCCTCGTGGCGAATTGATCACCGCAACGGGACGATGACTCGCGGCGCGGTCGCGTGTGAATGCATGCAGGATCGAAAGCCGAAAAGTGATCTTTTCGAGTGATCCCGCTGGCATTGTGCGAGCCAATACGGCATCGAAATGGTCGATCGAGACCGCCGTGGCAGTGAAACCGCCCGCCCCTAGATCGCCCGCAGCAAGATGGCCCACATTGTGATCAGGGGAGGCCGTTTGATGAATCGAGGCAAACAGCGATTCATAGTCACAGCCGTGGAGCTCGCAACCGACTTGGGCGGCGGCGTTGTGCAGTTGGTTGGCATGCCAACCCTGGCCGCACCCAAGCACAAGAAATCGCTTGCCACTCATGATGAGAACGATTGACGGAGCACATCGGCGGCGATTTTGCCATGATTCCAAGTTCGACCACTGTGCAGGTTATGAAACGTCACCACGGCGGGGCTGAACAACATCGGGTCGACTTTGTAAAAGTCGTAATTGTATTGTTTGAACGTTTCCGCAAACGGTTGTCCGTAGTCTGCCGAGGTATGACTAGGCACCTGGGCCGCGACTGCTTCGACGGCGTCGTCGTCACAATCGACCCATAGCGAAACGGTGGCTCCGTACAGGATGGCATCGTTGGTCCGCCCGATTCCCGTGACGGTGTCGCCTGGTTTCGCCGGTGGCGGCAGGGGAGCGTGGCCGGTGGCCGAGACAATTTGGGTGACGTCAAATTTCAGCTCATGCAACTTGTGCATTGCCGTTTCGATCGCACGCGCGACCACTTGAACGCTGCCTGCGATCGAGCTGCTTGGGGCGACCGCCAATCGGACTTGCTTGGCCGCGACGCTGCATTGGTCGGCGATCATTGCGACCACTTCGTCGTCGGGCAACTTGTCGGATTCGAGAACTCCGACCACGACGTCGGCAGATTCGACCAAATTCAATTCCAACAGCGTTTCCTCGCGGCCTCGCGCCGCTCGCATCGGGCCGCTGCCCATTGCAAAATAGTGGTCCGTTTGCACAGGCCATCCGGCATATTGAGCTGCCATGCACGCTTTGAGTGGTTCGTCGGTGCAGACAAAAACGGCGTTGTTGCTGGCCAAATCAGCCGCATTGCAGGGCGCGATCAAAATCTCAGCCTGTTCTGCCATACACAATCGAGCGAGACTGATTCCGGCACGAAGTGAACCGCGAGTGTGGATGCCCGCATCGAGGATCGAGCCGCCGCCGATCTGCGAAACCACACACTGTAGCGACGAGGCGTCGGCTGCAAGTCGCATAAATAATTCGTTCGTTCGTTGGTTTAGCATGGGCAAATGGTCCCCCAATCGGTCCGATTTGTCTAGTCGGCGTTTCGGGCTGGATTTACAAAGTCCCCTGCCCAAAGTGAGCCTTTTCGATCATGCTTTCCCATGCGCTACTGACAATTAGCGATAAATTTCAACGACACTGACTTCCTTCGCGTCCACCCCTCATCAGCTCATGTCGCTCAGCATTATCCCCTACCCGCACCCCACGTTGCGTGTCAAAAGCTCTCCGATCCGCCGCGTCGACCAGACGCTGAAAGACCTTGCCAACGAGATGCTCGATTTGATGTATGCGGCTCAGGGTGTGGGGTTGGCCGCGAACCAGGTCGACCTGCCGCTACGAATGTTTGTCGTCAATGCGTCAGGCGTCAAAGGCGAAGGTGAGGAGTTAATCCTGATCAATCCCGAACTGCAGATGCCGCGGGGCAACGAATCCGAACAAGAAGGATGTCTCAGTTTGCCGGGAATCTACGGCCAGGTGAAGCGTCCCAAGGCGATTCGGTTGAGTGCGTATGACATCAACGGGAATGCCATCGAACGCAATGTCGACGGGTTCCTCGCTCGCGTCCTGCAACACGAAAACGATCATCTCGACGGCGTGCTGTTCTTTGATCGGATGAATGACGAAGGACGCAATGAGTTTGCCGGCGCGTTGGATGAGCTGGAAACCGATTTCCGGTCCAAGCAGTCAGCCGGCGCGATTCCATCGGATGCGGATCTGTTAGCGCGTTTGGACGATTGGAGAGAGCGATATGCCTGATTCGGAAAAGCTGCGAATCATTGCGATGGGAACCGGCCCGTTTGCGGTCCCGTCACTCGAAGCGTTGCGGGCCGCCGGTCACGAGATCGCCTTGGTCGTGACCCGTCCGCAACCGCCCGTAAAAAGCCGCAAAGGGGCTCCGCCATCGCCCGTCCGGCAATGGGCAATTGAAAACAATTTGCCGCTGTTTGATCCCGCCAGCATCAATGACGAGTCGGCGGTCGAGCGATTGAACGCCGTCGGCGCCGATTTGTTGGTCGTTTGCGATTATGGACAAATTTTGAAACCCGCGGCGCTGGCAACGGCTCCGCTCGGAGGCATCAATTTGCATGGTTCGCTGTTGCCTGCCTATCGCGGAGCGGCACCGGTCCAACGAGCTCTGCTCAGCGGCGATGCGGTGACCGGAGTTTCGGTGATTCACATGACTCCCCGACTTGACGGAGGCCCGATCTTGGCCACCCGTCAGACGCCGATCGCGGACAACGAGACGGCGGGCGAGTTGGAGGATCGGCTCTCGAAGATTGGCGTCGAGGCGACGCTCGAGTCGGTCAAACTGTTGTCGCAGTGGGATCGATCAAGCCCGATTGGCACGGTTCAAGACAAAACCAAGGTCACCCGCGCCGCTCGCTTGTCCAAAGCGGAAGCGGAAATCAATTGGAATCAACCTGCCCGGATGATTGATTGTCATGTTCGCGGCATGCAGCCTTGGCCCATCGCGTATTGCTTTGTTCCGGTTGCCGGAAAAGACGAACCGATTCGCATCGCAGTCAAACAAGTGCAGCGGCTCGCTGCGGTGCCCGCCGGGGTTTCCCCGGGTGCGGTCCAGGTGGATGACGAAGGACGTTTTAAAGTCGCTTCGCAAGACGATTGGGTGCAAATCGTCCGTTTGCAGCCGGCCGGAAAACGCGAGATGGCCGCCGAGGAATTCCTGCGGGGGCATCAACCAATGAATCTAGCGTCGCGAGACGAAAACCTCGAAAAATAAGCCCGTCGCGAAATTAGTAAGAGTTTCGTCGCAGTCCGCGACTCAACTATCCAGCGGGAAAGCACCCATTCGGCTGAGATACACCTGCGTTCATAACTCGACGCGTAAGCGAGGGAATCGCTATCTAGACTGACGCGTCGGGTTAGCATTGCCTGTGGAAATGGACGCTGTTCTGCTAGTTCGCTGCCGGCTCGGTTTCCAGGGCGTCGCGAATGAACGCGGGACGATTGGTGGTGATGCCAAATGCACCTAGATCGGCAAAGTGGCGGGCGTCGGCGGGCGAATCGACGGTCCAGACGTGGAATTCATCGCATCCCCCCTGCTTCAGCGTCGCGATGAAGTCCGTGTTGATGACTTGCGTGTTTCCTTGCATTCCCACGCCATTGGCGCCTGATTTTTTGACCGTCTTTGCGATCTGGTCCGCGGTCGGGGTCCAGACGCCGGTGGTCTTGTTTTGTTTGAAACTGGTCAACCAATGTGATTTTACGTTGGGAAGCAAACGCTTGCAGTCGGCGATCACCTTGTCGTTGAAGCTAATGATCAGAAGTTTGATTTTCGAGTGGTCCAATTGATCAAGTTCCGCTTTCAAGAAGGGAACAATTCGCTCGTCGCTCTTGATTTCGATCACAAACGTGCGATCTTCGGGCACCGTTTGCAGGACTTCAGCAAAGGTCGGGATCGGCTCGTTCGCCCATTTCTCATCCTTCCACTTACCAGCATCGAGTTGGCGAAGATCGGCGAGCGTCGATCCTTGGACCACCATTTTCTTACCCGCCGTTCGTTTGGTGTCTTTGTCGTGAATGCACACGATTTTCGAATCGGCCGTTAGATAAAAATCTCCCTCGACCCCGTCGGCGTTTTGATCCCAAGCGAGCCGAAAAGCGGAAAGGGTGTTTTCAGGGGCGTCATGCGACGCGCCTCGGTGGGCGACAATCATTTGAGAGGACGCCAGTTGCGGTAGAGAGAACGAAACCACCAAAACAAACAACGGAATCAAACGTGAACGCATAACGGATGGACTTTGAGCGGAGAGAGAGACGGGGACCAAGTGTCATTGAACCAGGTGTCATTGAACGTCGCTATCTTAGCGAATTGCCGTGAACGTTTTGTGAAGGTTCCGCGAGCAAAATATGGGATAGGCTCGCGGTCTGCCATCCAGCAGCATCTCGTCAGCGGTTCCTGCGGCCTCGTGCATCAAGAACCGATTCAGTTCACACCTCTCCCGATATGACTCGGCTCTCCCGATTCGCATTGGCTGCGACCCAAACTGGATCGCGGTGTGATTTGCGAATTTAATTACCGCTGTTCGCGATACGTGGTCCAGCTTAGGTAGACCATCACGCCACCGACGACGACGAAAGTGATGTCCATCAGCAGGCTGGCTGATCGCATAGGAGCAACTTCATGCATTCCTATTAGCCCCATCACGGCATCTGCTAGAAACAGAACTAAAATCAGGATCGATGCCACAAGGCTGATCAAACAGAGCGCCTTTGGCATCAATAACCTCGTGTATGGAGCATGGAGCAGCGTGATGGATAAACGGGGGCTTCTGGGAATGACACAGAGTATAGTTACTCTTGGCCGTGTTCCCCAGACCTAGGCCTGCTAGCTAAATTGACGATTCTAAAATCAAAAATGATCTTTGCAGGTTAATTCGAGGAGCGGGACAATGGCGACAAAAAACACAGGAAGTCAGGGAAGAAATTCAGTTATTGGGTCCGATTGTGACAGCGGCTCCCACTCGGCGTGGCTCGATGCCATCCAGACGGACCCGTGGGCTTGGTGGCGGAGCCAGATGCCAATTACCGAAAAATTCGCCTATTTTGACCACGCCGCAGTGGGGCCACTCAGCCAAGGTGCGTTTGATGCGATGTCTAATTTCTTGGCCCAGGCCTCGCAACTAGGCGACACGGTTTGGCCCACATGGGCTGCTCGGAACGAGAAATTGAGGCGAGATGCGGCGGAATTGCTGAATTGTGCCCCTCGCGAAATCTGTTTGGTTCCCAATACGTCGACCGGAATCAACATTGTTGCCGAGGGCTGGCCTTGGCAACCGGGCGACAACGTGGTGATCCCCGATGGCGAATTTCCAAGCAATTTGTTCCCCTGGTTGAACCAGCAGCCGCGCGGTGTCGAGGTGCGGATTGTGCCACGCCATGACGGAGAGGTTCGGATCAGCGATCTGATCGAAGCGGCCGATCCATCGACCCGAATGATTGCGGTCAGCTGGGTGGGATACGCCAGCGGATTTCGTTTGGATATCGCCGACTTGGTGGCCCAGGCTCATCAGCGAGGTATTTTGGTCTTTCTCGATGCGATCCAGGGATTGGGAATGTTCCCGCTGGATCTACAGAAAGTGCCCGTCGATTTTCTGGCGGCCGATGGACATAAATGGTTGCTGGGGCCCGAGGGAGCGGGAATTGCCATGATTCGCAGCGAACATTTGTCGAAAATTCGGGTTGGCAATGTTGGCTGGGGCAGCGTCAAGAACTCGTACAATTACAATGAGCCCAAGCTTGAATTGCGGGACGAGGCGGCGCGATTCGAAGCCGGTTCGGCCAATATGATCGGGCTTGGTGGATTGTCGGCAAGCTTGGAAATGTTCTTGGCAGTGCGGCAATGTCACGGCGAACAAGCGATTGGTGATCGAGTCGTTGCTCTGGCAACCCGATTGGACGGATTGCTCCGCGATCTGGGCGTTCAGAGCTCGCTTGCCGATGATCCGAGACACCGCAGCGGAATCGTCAACTTTTCCGTTGCGAGTGCCGAGCCTGCCGCGATTCGCAGTCGCGGATTGGAACAGGATGTCGTGCTGAGTTGCCGTGGCAACGGGGTTCGCGCCAGTATTCATGCCTACAATAACGAAGAAGATCTTCAGCGATTGGTCGCGGTCGTGCGATCGTTTTGCTAAGCGACTGTATTGCCAAAAGACCTCGCTGGAAAAAGTCTTTCGGCCGAAATCGAATCATTTGAAACCACGGAAAGTTGCGACTGATGCCACAACCTCATACCGCTGTTTACACCGGATCGTTTGACCCGGTCACGTTGGGGCACCTGCATGTGATCGAGCGGGCATCGCGTTTATTTGACAAGTTGATCATCGGGATCGGGATCAACGCGGACAAAAAACCGCTGTTCGATCCGCAAGAACGCGTCGCATTGTTAGAGAATGTGACGCATGACTTTTCAAACGTCTGTGTCGAGGTGTTCAGCGGGTTAGCTGTCGATTTTGTTCGCAGCGTCGATGCCAACATTATGGTGCGTGGAATCCGGCCGCTGACCGATACGGCCGGTGAATTCACAATGATGATGGCGAATCACCAGTTGGATCCCAGCATCGAAACCGTGTTTCTAATGGCGGACGAGCGGTTTGCTCACATCAGTAGTTCGCTGCTGAAGCAAATTGCCATGCTGAGCGATGATGACGAGCAGTTGGCGAAGTTTGTCCCGCTAAAGATTATCCCCGAATTGCGAAGCAAACTGCGGTCGTAACCGCCACAGATGCTGAGCTCGTTACTCGTCTTCGTAGGAACCGAAGGCCCATGTGATTGTTGACGCGGCATCAAGCTTGGTGCTGCCGATGCCTTTGTCCGCATGAACGCCATCAACCTTGTACTTCCACCCCTCGGAGGAAGTCGTCGAGACGCCATCAATTTCGCTGACAAACGCCGTCATCCCGGATCCGGTGATCGTTACCGGAACTTCGTCGATGGAACGCATTACCTGTTCAACGGTGGCCCCAGTGGGAATGTCCGTTCGGGTAAATGTTTGTTTTTCGTCGTTCCCTTGAATCACCACCGTGACCTCGATGGTGTCGCCTTGGGCAACATCGGATCCCGCAACTTCGGCGGTGTTAATCGTAGCTGGTTCGGGAGTATCCGTCGCGGTTTTTCCGCAACCTGCGATCAACAGCGTCATCGCGATCAAACCGATCGCAATGCCATCGATCGGTGGCCATGAAACGCCGCAATGGGACGCGAATTTCGACTGGGTTTTGCTCGTGTTTTTCATGCATGCGATGATAGCAACGCAAGCAATCAAGCAAAAGGGACTACATAATCCCGCCATGTGTCCGGATGGGCGTCATATGGCTGGGCGACTCGAGGAACCAGAATCGTTCCCATTCGTCGACGAGCGAACGCAAGTCTTCGGAGGTGTACAACAATTGTTGTACACGGCGTTCTGGCCGAGCGGAGTAGATCGGCACAAAGCAGCCGACCGTGGTGGTCAAAACTACAGCCAGCACGGTGAGTTGCAAGATTCGTCGCATCGAACGTTCCTCCATGAACGGTCTAAGTCAGATTTCGTGTGCGTTTTTCAGTTAGCCTTCGCCCCATCTGCCGGTCGGGGCATCGGGTTTGATGGCAGGGTTTGGGTCAGTGTGATTGAGAGGAACTTCGTTGCGTGCAGGATCATCCGTTTTAGCGGATTCGGTTTTTCGTATTTCTTCCTCATCCAGGTCGCGGACTTTCAGTTCCATGTACTTTCCCGGCTTGAACGTCACAACGTGTTTGCTGGGAACTTCGACCTGTTGGCCAGTCCGTGGATTGCGAGCTTTGCGAGCGGCTCGTGGTTTGACTTCGAAAACTCCAAAGTTCCGAAGCTCAATCCTCCGCTCTCGTACCAAGCAATCAACTATGGCGTCAAAGGTCTTTTGTACAATTTCCTTCGTCTGCTGTTGAGTCAGTCCTACCTCTTCCGAGATCGTTCGCACGATATCTTTCTTGGTCACACGTGACTCCCTGAGAACACGATCCCGTTGCCGGTAGTCGCTCTAAACCCTTTGCTAGTTTCAACTTAAACGCTTTTGGAGTCTAAGTCCTCGATAGCACGCCGTCAAGATACTCGGGCGTGATTCTCGGCAAAGGATTCAGTTCACAGTTTGTCTCACAAGCATCATCGGTCTAGCGAACCGCTATTCTTGAACTAAATGGCATAATCCTCACAAAAGGACCAAAAAGGTTCTTCCTCATTGTTTTAACTTCTGAATTGGACAGTCGGTGAGCAGTGACCGGCCGCCCAAGCGGCGAATCGGATTCCACCCAACCTTTCCGTTCTACCTGCTTTAACGGCGGCAAAATGCCGCCGATGCGTTAATCCGGCAGCCCGTTTGCGACGGTCCGCTATAATTTCGGTTCGACATCGATGATCGCCCACTCCCCCCTTCCCCACCAATTCTCGAGCGATGCAAAAATTCATGAAACGATTCATTTTGTTGAACCTTCTCATTGGTTTGTCCCTTTCGCTTACCAACGTCCCCACGCTGTTTGCTCAGACAGCGAAAGAGAATGCTGGCAAAACCGCAGACGCCAAAGATAGCGACCCCCCTGCCGTAGAAGATCAGGATGCCGATGCAGATCAGGATGCCGAAGAGCAGACGATCGAGCCGCTGACGATCGGGTCGATCGCACCTGAATTGGACATCGAGCACTGGATTCACGATGGCAACGGTGCTTTTGATGCCGTCACCAAGTTTGAAAAGAACAAAGTCTATGTGGTGGAATTTTGGGCAACTTGGTGCGGACCTTGTATCTCCGCCATGCCACATGTCGTCGCCTTGCAAAAGGAATACGCTGATCGTGGGGTTCAAATCGTCAGCGTCAGTAGCGAACCCGTTGAAACCATTGAAAAGTTTCTTGAGCGTGAGGTGCCCGGAGCGAAAGGAAGTGACGATTCGGCGCAAACCTTTGATGATCTGACCCGCAGTTATTGTCTGACCACCGATCCTGATCGCTCGACCTCCAAATCGTACATGGAAGCGGCCGGCCAGAACGGGATTCCCTGTGCTTTTTTGATCGGGAAAAGTGGGCTTGTCGAATGGATTGGGCACCCGATGTCGATGGATGAGCCATTGGCCAAGGTGGTCAACGACGATTGGGATCGCCAAGCATTTGCCGAAGAGTTCAAAGAGGAACAGCGCGCCGACATGGTCTTCAAAGCGTTTGTCAGTGCGATGCGGAGCAACAATACCGACAAGGCACTCGAGATTTTGGATGGCTACATTGCCGAGGGGAAATTGGCCGCCCGCGTCTCGCAAATGCAGATGGTCAAAATGCAAGTGCTGGCAAGTGACGATTCGCGAGCGGACGAATTGACTGCTTATGTCAATCATTTGTTGCAGGATGAGTCGTTCGACGCGGAAGCTGTCAATCGTTTGGGCTGGACAATCGCACGCTATGCCACCGCCGGGAAGATCGATGACGAAGTAACGGTTCGTGCCGCCTTGCAAAAGACGCAATCAATTTTGGCGGATGCAGGCGAATCAAAACCGTTTGTGATGGATACGATCGCTCATTTGCAATTTGCGTTAGGAGATAAAGCTGCCGCGATTGCCACCCAGACCGAAGCGGTCGAATTGGCCGAGGAAAGTCATAAGCCGCGTTTGCAACGTTTTCTCGACGAATTGACGGCCGAGCTGGCTACTGACGGTGAATCGGCAGAGGAGAGCTCGCCAGAGAAACCAGCTGAATCGTCATAGGAATCGCTGAAACAAATCCAAGATGATTTTGCCCCCCTTTGCAGCCGTCTTTTGCCCCAAGCAAGCGTCCAGAGTCCACGTGAGGGAACGGCTTGGCAGGGGGCATGGTCCGGTGAACTCATTAGGGCTGCCAACCGTACTAACCAGGCTGATTCACATCGCCATCGATGGACGGAAGTTCGGAACGCGATTGGCCCGCCCGATTTGGATGCAGATTTTGCCGAATGATTCTTCCCCCACTCCCCACCTTTACCCTCGAAAGACAAAGACGCACTCATGAGACATCTTGCCAAATTTACCGTTGCTGTGGTCGCCGTTGGTTACCTTGCTTTCGTATCTGGATGTAGCAAACCAGCAACCGACGACGCGGCGACCGCTGTGGTGGATCCACAGGGGCACGACGATCACGGGCATGACCATGACGACCATGCGCACGACCACGGGCATGACGATCACTCGCACGACGATCATGGACACGATCACGATCATGGACATGATCACGGGCACGACCATGGCGATGCCAAGGTGATCGATGCGGGCAAGGCGGGGCTGGATGCCGACGCGTTGGTGCATTTGCACGAGGCCGAGATGCCGGAAAGTTATGCCGATAGCGTGAAATTGCTCGGCGAGATGCGAGACAAAATTCGGGATGGATTTGCTGCTGGGAATGTCGAGCAGGCCGATGGGCCACTGCACGAAGTCGGGCATCTGCTCGAGCACATCGAGACGCTTGTCAATCAATCGTCACTTTCGGACGATCAGAAGAAACAGGCTGCCGTTGCGATCGAGTCACTCTTTGATACGTTTGGCAAAGTCGATGCTCGTGTCCACGACAAACAGGGCAAAGCAGGCAAGGAATACAGTGAGGTCACTGAATCGGTCGATGCTTCGATCAAGGTGCTTGCTGACTTGGTGGATGCGACCAAGAAATAATTCAGCCATCAAGATTCGGCCAAAAAATTCCCCGTGATCATTTGAAACGTGATCATTTGAAATTTGGATTCGATCATGACACTTACCACCCAATTGACCGCGTCGCTCTCGGTTTGCTTTGCACTGGCCTTGGTCGGTTGCGGGGACTCGCCGGTTTCTGATTCGGACTCGGTTTCGTCTCCCTTTTTGGTCTCGAGCGAGCCAGCGGGGGCGATCACGCCGACCGAATTCAAGGAAGCCGCCAGTTCCGAGCATGAAACGGTCGACGACGCGGCGGTGGACGACTCCGCCACCGTTACCACCAACGAAGTCGTGTTGGCGGGTAAAATTGATGCCGGGGATTTGGATCCGTTTGAACCCGGCAAGGCGACGTTTGTATTGTCGGAATTGCCTGATGCCGAACACGCCGCTGGCGATCCCGATCATGCTAACAATTGCCCGTTTTGTAAGCGAAGATTGAAAAATGCCCCCAAGGTGGTGGTGCGTTTTGTGGACGATTCCGGAGAATTGATTGCCCAGGATGCGCAGGCGATGTTGGGGGTCAAAAAAGGGGATTCGGTGGTGGTCAAAGGGGTCGCGGAGTATCAAGAGGCGATCAATATGATCCAAATCAACGCTGAATCGATCTATCGTCGCTGATTCTTGCCCAAGACGATTCAACGCAGTGGGGCCGTGACCGTTCTGGTAAACTGGTTATCCTAGGGCCATCGTCCTCTCTGCACTTTTTTCATTGAATCGAATTGTGAGCGCTTCCTTGCCCGAAAAACTCGAACCAAAGATCAAACCCGCGGACTTGGAAGTCAAAGATGCCCAGTTAATTTTTAACTCGGTATGGAAGCGGTTGGAGGCTGAATACGGTCGCGAGAACCTGCATTTTCCCCGCGAGTTAATCTTGCTTGGCGGTGCTCCAGGCGCGGGCAAAGGAACCAACTCGGACTTCATCCGCCAAGTTCGCGATATCTCGTCCGAGCCGATCGTCGTCAGCCAACTGCTAAGCAGCCCCGAAGCGGAAGCGATCAAAGCGCGTGGCGGGATGGTTGGCGATCGTGAAGTCGTCGGCATTCTATTTCGCGAACTGCTGAAACCCGAGCATCGCACCGGTGCGATTTTGGACGGCTACCCGCGGACCAAGGTGCAAGTCGAATGTTTAAAGATGCTGTACGACGAGATGAAGTCGTTGCGGCGCGAGTTCGCTGACACGCCTCATGTCGTGCATTTCAAACAGCCGCAATTTCACATCATGGTGCTGTTTGTCGAAGAATCCGAAAGCATCGAGCGGCAACTCCATCGCGGCCGCCAAGTGATCTCGCACAACGAAGAGGTTAAACGCACCGGGATTGGGACGGTGTGGGAAGAACGGCCTACGGATTTCAATGTCGATCTTGCTCGTAACCGCTACCGAGTGTTCAAAGAGCAGACGTATGATGCCCTCGTTTCGCTCAAGCAAATTTTTCACTTCCATTTCATCAATGCGCAAGCGCCGCTCGAAGTGGTGCAGGAAAACATCCTGCGTGAATTGGAATACCAAAGTTCACTCGAGCTGGATCCGCGGACCTTTCACGCGCTGAATCATCTTCCGGTCGCCAGTGACATCATCATGCACGCTCGTCGTGATTTGGTGGTGCGTCTTGATGCGTACGAGATGCAGCAAACCGAGCTGTTCCATCAAGTGATCGAGTTGATCGAATCGAAAATGATGCCGATTGTGATCCGGCATGCGATATCGGGATACTGTAGTATTAATACCGAAAATGCCATCTTAGAGAGCCCGATCGCACTGAAGATGTTGATCGATGTCTTTTCGGAACGCGGGTTTCACGCGAGCGTTGATTTGCAGCGGGATGAGATTCCGGTGCGATTCGATCTGAAAACCGGCGAGGTGCATTGTCGCCAGAAAAAAGTCTTCCGCATCGCCATCCGTTTCAAAGGATCCGAGATACGCCGAGGCTAGCTTGCACGTTTGACTCCTTTGCTATTCCAGGCCATCCCAACGAGGTTTTTCACATGGATTTTGTTAAGAAACATATCGTTGAACCTGGTGCGACGGTCCGGTTGAGAAAGATTGCGACCGTGCCGGATGGGCCCTTTGACGACAAGCAAGAAGCCTACGACTTTACTGCCGAAACCATCACGAAAATGCGTGAATTGCAGTATCGCTTGTACGTCGAGGGCAAACAATCGTTGTTGATCGTGCTGCAGGCCCCCGATGCTGCGGGCAAGGACGGTGTGATTCGCAAAGTGCTCGGCCATCTCAACGCGCAAGGCGTCCGCACGTTTCCCTTCAAAGTGCCCACCGAAATCGAACGGTCGCACGACTTTCTGTGGCGGATCCACAAGTGCACGCCGGGGGCCGGGCAGGTTTCGATCTTCAATCGATCGCACTACGAAGACGTGTTGGCGGTGCGAGTCGAGGACTTAGTGCCCAAAAGCGTTTGGAGCAAACGCTACGAGATGATCAACAATTTCGAGTTGTTGCTTGCCGAAAATGGAACACGCATCATCAAGTTCTATTTACACATCAGTCCCGCAGAACAATTAGAGCGTTTCAAGGAACGGCTGGATCGCCCCGAAAAGCACTGGAAATTGAATCTCAGCGACTACGACGCACGTCAGAAATGGGGCAAGTATCGCGAGGCCTATGAAACGGTTTTCGAAAAATGTAGCTCCAAGGCCGCTCCGTGGTTCGTGATCCCGGCGGACAAAAAGTGGTACCGCAACGCCGCTGTTTCGTCCATCGTCTGTCAAACGCTCAAGGAGATGGATCCCCAATTGCCAAAGGTGGAGGTCGATCTGGACGAAGTCCGCGAACGGTACGAGACCGAGTTGGCTCAGTTAGACGACGACTCGTAAGGGCATCGCTGCGGCGACGAGAGTCGTTCGGGCCACGTAAGACCGTGGTCCAAGAAAGCCGCGACGCATCAAACCACCGTCCGTCAAATTGCCCCCGTCAAAGCACAACCTGTCAAATCACGGCCCCGGTTTGTTTACCAGCACTGGCGACAAACACAAAAGGCAACAGGCATAAAAAAAGAGTCCGCAAAGGACTCTGCTAGCCCCGACGACGAACAAAAGTGCCCGTCGGTTGGGGAAAAGAGAGGGTGGCGGTAGCATTAAGGCTGCCCGATCTCGCCAAACCCTAGCGAAAACATCGCGAATTATTTCTTGCGGTGGCGAATTTTCGCTCGCATGCGGCGTTTCTTACGTCCAACTTTTCGTCGTCCTTTGCCCGTTCGTTTCGTACCCACCTAGTTGGTTCTCCAATGCGATAGGGTTGGTATGGAAAGCCATTACCAACGCAGATTTAATTAATTTTTAAGTTTTTACGCGTCGCCGCAATGCACAGCGTACCAAAACCATTGCCGATGACCAAGCCCTAGCCTTATTCGGCTGCGGCAAAGGGGGGATTTTCGGGCCGGACGTCACCTAGGTGAAGGTGGGGTCGTTGTCGCGACCGTAGACGGCCAGTGCCGATTCGAAGGTTTCTGCCTTGATTTTGAACTCTGGCTGCGAATCGGTGTAGTGGTTGCAGTGGTCGACCAATACTCGGTACAGGAATCGGAACAGATGACGTGGCACCCGTAGCGACTGGAATGCGGACAGCATCCGCTGGTAGCTGACATCGTCCTCAAATAAATCTTTGGGTTCGGGCGATTGGTTGTCGCCGGCACAAGCCATCATACGGGCTCGAGCAAGATCGTAGAGGGCCTCGCCCGTCCACTGGAATGCGGGAATCACATTCTGCTTGTCCAACCTCGCTCGTTCATGAAATTCGCGAGACTCTCGCTCAATTTCTCGATGCAATTCCTGAGGCAGCATCATTTTGAATCCCATCCCAGGATGCTTTAGCAGTTTATTGTCCAACATCGGCCACACAAAACGCTGCATCAATTCAGGTTTTCCACCCGTCATGTGCGGCTCGTCGACGCGATCCATCAGCACGATGATCCCGGTATAGCCCAGTTTCCGCAGGATCCCCTGGAATTTGTGCAGCAATTCATAACGATCGTCGGTACGGTCGTAGCGAGGCAACGGTTGGCTGGCCAATTCTGATTTAGGGATGCTCTGCAGCACCTTTCGCATCGATCCGGTTTCGCGTTTTCCGACTCGCATGTGTCGATGCATGCCCAGCGCGGCGAATTGGCATTTGATCACACGAATCCAATGCGGAAGCCAACCGACCACCAACAACAGTGGCAACAACCACAATGCGGTCAGATCACGACCACCTTCGGGAAGCGTGGTTGGTGGGAATAGCCAGACGACAAAAATGATTGCCACGATCGACCATGCAATCGCGCCAAATAGTGTCGTTTTGGACGACAGATTTCCGTAACGAAGATGTTTTCGCAGCGAATTCCAACGCGACATGAATGTCGAATCCGTCGATTGGTCATAACATGCCGCCAACAACAATAAATCACGCGCCGATGTACGATCCAGCGATCGGATCGAAGCATCATCGATCGCGTCGGCCTTGCCGGTCGAATTGATTCCCAGCATGCGATCGACCAGATCGGTGACTCCGATACAAAGAATCGCGTCGACATGATCCCATAATCGCCAAGCATCAAGCACTTTTTCAGGTTTCTTGCTGACACGGCGACTGAGTCGTTCGCTGAAATGATCCAGAAACGGGTTGAAGTCATCGTAATGAATCACGTAAACGCGTCGCTCGGAATTCTCGTTGTTGTAACGAGCCAAGTGGCGGTCGATCTGTAACCGCATCGCCGTCTTTCCCGATCCTTTGGGGCCAAAGATGATCGAGGTCGACGGATCACTGGGGTCACCGTAAACCTTGTCCCAAATCGGATGATAAGCGTTGCTGATGCAGTGCTCTTTAAACACAGGGTCCGTTTGCGCATCTTCCTCGGCAAAAGGGTTGCGGAGGATGCCATGATGTTCAAGAAAACTTTGGATGTTCATCGCGGGATGCTTACAAGAGGGCCTGTGTTGAAAAACGATTCGCGTCAGAGGATTTGCGGCAATTTACACGCTGGAGGTCTTCGTGGTAGCGTCGTCCTTACTTTTCGATGCTTTTAATCATTGCAACGAAAGCATCTCGGTTTTCGGTCACCACTTCGGATGGACCCACCATTTTGACAAAGTACTTTCGCCCTTCGGGATGGACGATGATAGCGCCGGTCATGGCATAGTTTTCACGTTCAACCGTTTTACCACCAAAGAAGGGACCTCCGCCCATCCTTTCTTGGAACTTTCCGCTGACGTCAACGATGTGAACATTCCACTTGCCGACTTTCATTTCTTTTGTTTTTTGTGCTTTGGGATCGCCGCCGCTGAATTGACCTTTCCAGCGGGAAATATTGGCTTGGACATCCCCACCGGCGGCCATAAACGTGACTCGTGCCGTCGCGTCTTCGTTCTTTTCTGACTTGGCGACAAATTCGTGTTCAACGATTCCCGATTGTGGCTTTGTCGCTGTGAATTGAGTCGGAACCTTCAAATCGGCTTCGCCAAACACGCTGACCGTCTTCGCTTCGGCTTTATCCGCCGTGTCGGCGGCATCGGCAGCAAAGGAATTTGTCGTGATTACGGCGAAAAGGGTGGCGAGGCAAAGGGCGTTCAGTCGTTGCGCAGTCGTCATCGTTCTGGCTCCTGGGGAGATCTTGGGTGAGTCGAGGCTTAACTTGTCGTCTACATCAATGGCGGGCATGGGACCGGTTTTAAATGGCCCATTGCACCAACAACTACCCGATACTGTAGTACATCAATCCACCGTCCGGTATCGGTCCCGCCCCGTTACGCCGGTTGGCGGATAAATCACGTTCTCGTTGTGAGCGTACGTGCACTTATACCGCCGCGACACCGATGAACGCGGCACCCAAAAATACGGGGGCGGTCTCGGCGAAAAATTGGCGTTACCGCCCGGCAACCGCTAACAAGGCGGCGACCAACCCGATTGCGACAATCGAAAGTGCGGTAATGGTGGCAGCACGCTGCAAGAATCGCTTTCGCTTGATCGCTCCGATCTGTCGATTTCCGTACACCTCGGTTGCTGTAGAAGCCAAGTCACCGGAATGGTGGTTTGTCGCAGTCGAGTCGAGGGGAAATCGTCCGACGGTGTCACCAACATGATTGGTTCGCGGGGATGCCACAGAAACCATCGCACCACGTCCAGAAAGCTCGGGCAACACGTCGATCGCGTCTCGCCACTCGGCCCAGCCGTCTCGCCATACCAGCGCGGTGGCTGCAACCCGACCTTCGGTGATCCATTCGCGAAACACTTCTTCGCTTGCTGGGCCATATTGACCCCCGCTGGGCGGACGAACGTACCAAGTCGACTCGCCATCAAATAACGCACTCGATGACTTGGTGCGTTCGTTCCCGCCGGACGCCGAAGCCACTGCGACACTCGCGGTGATATCATCACCTGAAGAATCCGATGCAACGGCAGCCGCTTTTCGTTGCGGGGCCGCGCTTTGCGGTTGCGGAGCACCAGCTTGGGATTCGGCTGCGACGGGGGCTTTTCGCGTTTCGACGGGAGTTGATTTGGGACAATCTTGCAACGGAATGCGGAATCGCGACGCGCATGATGGGCACACCCCGCGGCGGCCCGCGAGTTCACTCTTGATATTTAGCTGCTTATTGCAAACATGACAGGCGAACCGGATGCCCATGTCAGTCCCTCGGCCTCGCTCGATTAGATGGAAGAGAATCACCAACGGCAATCGACCGTTGGCTCTCTATCATAATCGAATCCGCAAAGAGGCGTGGGATCGTCGTTGACATTCATAGCGGAACGGCGTCAGCCCAATGCCATCTACTTTG
>NZ_ANOG01001104.1 GCF_000346295.1 Rhodopirellula maiorica SM1
TTGTTCGCGTTTGGGTGTCGAAATCTTACGCGGATGTACTCACGACAACGAATTACTTGACATCGTTTTACATGCCAACACGTGGTTTGATGGACGGCGTCATGACGATGGTCCACGCGGCGACGCGTTGCCATTAGGCGCACGCATGTTGGCGATTGCGGATGCATTCGATGCGATGACAACGGACCACGTTTATCGTAATGCACTTAGTCGTGAACGCGCGATCCAAGAACTCGCCAAAGGCAGCGGCACTCAATTTGATCCCGAATTGGTGCTGGATTTTAGCAGCATGCTCGAAGATCGGCCTGAACTATTGCAAGGCGTTGTTGTCGATCGTTGGCTCAAACAACTGCAAAGTGACTCGGAATTATCGATTTGGAACTCCGGTTCCAACCACAAGCATGCGGGCGTGGTCAGCGGTGCGGGACAGGACGAGTTGTTTCTGAATTCGCTCGTCGGCCGACTCAAAGACGGCGTGGTGTTTACCGACAGCGAAGGGACGATCACCCGTTGGAATGACACGATGCAACATCTAACCGGGATCTCTTGTGATGCGATCCAGGGCAAAGCATGGAGCAACGAAACGGTTCGTTTGCGCGAGAGTGATTCGTCGCGTCAGCAGGGTTCCTGTATCGTCACACAATGTCTTCGTTCATCGAGTTCGATCCAGCGAAAAATGGTGATCGAACAACCTGGTGGCATCTCGACGCCCGTGCACGTTCAAGTGACACCGGTGACGGGAACCGAGCCTGGATGTCTGGGCACGGTGATCGTGATTCGCGATGTATCGGATGAAGCAAGCATGCTTCAAAAACTTGATTCACTGCATCAACAAGTCACTCGCGATCCTTTGACCGGGATTGCCAACCGAGCCTACTTTGACGAGCAACTGACGCTGTTGACTTCGCGGGCCAAGGCAGGCGGACCGACATTCAGTTTAATCATCTGTGACATTGATCACTTCAAACGGGTCAATGATGTGCATGGCCACCCGGCGGGCGATGAAGCGTTGATCCGTTTCGCCGAGATCTTGGAGAGTCATTCTCGCGACGGCGATTTAGTGGCTCGTTATGGTGGTGAAGAGTTTTTGTTGATCGCAAATAATTGTGACAACGCGACCACCACGAAGCGTGCGGAGGTGATTCGCGCGGCACTCGAGCGAACACCGCTGCCAAGTCTTGGCAACGAAGCGGTCACCGCTAGTTTTGGCGTGACTGAATATCAAGCGGGCGACACGGCCGAAACGATCCTCGCTCGATCCGACCGTGCTCTGTTGAAAGCGAAGGACAATGGACGCAATCGTGTCATTCAGCTTGGTTCAGGTAACCGGGCTGACGAGGCACCGGAAACGACCAAGCGGGGGTGGTTCGCCTGGTTCGACGCCAGCGAGATTGAGAAGAATAGCGAATTTGACATTCTGACGCCGGTTCCGACCGCGTTGGCGATCGAAAAGCTTCGCGGCTTTATCGCGGATCACGATGCCGAAGTGATTCATGTCACTGAGAATCAGGTGTCGATCAAGGTCAATGCAGTGTGTACCACCGGTGGCCGTCGTCGCGTGGATCATCAAATGGTGCTCAATGCACAATTGACCCTCAGTGAACAAAAACGCAGTGATTCGGTTATCCCGGCAGTGCGAAATTGGGGCGGAACGAAGGTCCACGTGATCATTCGTCCGATCCGGAATCGTGACCGCCGCAATCGAGCGCTGAAGCCTTGTATCGTGCAGCTTGTCTCGAGCTTGAAAAGCTATCTGATGGGTGAGATCGTCTCCGATTCGGATGTTTCGTAATTTGCTGCGTTTCGGTTTATCGAATCAAGGGGTTATTTCCCTGGCTTGTCTCGGGCGTTATCGTTCTAGGGTAGCGAGAAGTCTATTATTTCGACCCTAAAACGGAGCAAAATTGGCCATGGCTTACACATTGCCTGCACTGCCTTACGCGTACGATGCGCTGACGCCTCATATCGACGCTAAGACGATGGAAATCCATCACACCAAGCATCACCAGGCCTACATCACGAAGGTGAACGATGCGATCGCGGGTACCGATTTGGAAAGCAAGTCGATCGAAGATCTGATTTCCGATCTATCGGCCGTTCCTGAGGCCAAGCGGGGCGCGGTTCGCAACAACGGTGGTGGACACGCAAATCACTCGCTGTTCTGGACCGTGATGGGACCAAACAAGGGCGGCAGCCCAGCGGGCGATTTGGCCGCTGCGATCGACAAGGCCTGTGGTTCGTTTGACGCGATGAAAGAACAGTTTGCCAATGCGGCCGCAACCCGATTCGGTAGCGGATGGGCTTGGTTGTACGTCGAAGGTGGCGAGCTAAAAGTCGGCAGCACCGCCAACCAGGACAACCCCTTGATGGGCCAGTCGGTTGCCGGGATCAGCGGCACGCCGATCCTCGGTTTGGACGTTTGGGAGCATGCTTATTACCTGAACTACCAAAACCGTCGTCCCGACTACATCGCTGCGTTCTGGAACGTTGTCGATTGGGATGCCGTTGCCGATCGTTACGCTGCTGCAAAGTAGTTTGACGCAGCGAGCGATCGAGTGACTCGCGCGGCGTGTTGTAGGTTTAATTGATGAATTAAAGCGAGAGTTTGAGCTGTGGGCGTTAAGACGCCGGGGAATCCTCCAAGACCCGGCCGCTTACGCGTCGCGGCTCACTAAACAACAAGCCGCAAGCCGAGGCGGAACTCGAACGTGAACCAAACGAAAAGGCGTTGCCATGAACATGGCAACGCCTTTTTTCGTCTCTTCGTGATTTAGCCAGCGACGCTTGGCGGGCGATGATTGCCCAGGGGCAGCGCGTAAAAAAAACGGCGGACTCGAAAGTCCGCCGTTTGTCTTGTTGTTAATCGCAAGCGGTTGAGATCTTACTCTTCGTTGCTTGGTGGGAAGAGAGGACCGGCACTGCCTAGACCACCCTTCAGCTCGCCTTCGACCGACGATGCAGGGACTTGGTTCTCGGCTGCTTCAGCGGCAGCTGCAGCACGTTCTTGCTCTTCGCCCCATTCGACTCGTTTGAGCGACAGACCGATCTTGCGTTCGTCGGTATCGACTCGCAGGACCTTGACTTCGATGTCGTCGCCAACCTTGACCACTTCTTCAGGGTCTTCGACCTTTTGCTCAGCCAATTCGCTGATGTGCAAGAGGCCTTCGAGTCCGTCTTCTAGGCTGATGAAGACGCCGAAGTTGGTGATCTTGGTGACCTTGCCCTTGACCAATTGGCCCGGTTGGTACTTGTCTGGAATGTCGCCATCCCATGGGTCGTTATCAAGCTGCTTCAGTCCGAGTGCGATACGGCGACGCTCTTCGTCGACGCTCAAGACGCGGCAAGCGATCTCTTGGCCCTTTTCGAGCATTTCGCTCGGGTGACCGATCTTGCGAGTCCACGACATGTCGCTGACGTGCAGCAGTCCGTCGATGCCTTCTTCCAATTCGATGAACGCACCGTAGTTGGTCAGGTTTCGCACCTTACCGGTGACGTCGGTTCCCTCAGGATAACGCTCGAGCACTTCGTCCCAAGGATTCTTCTGAGTTTGCTTCATACCGAGCGACAGCTGTTGGCCGGCGGGGTCGACACCCAAGATCTTGACATCGATTTCGTCGCCGATGTTGACCAATTCGCTTGGGTGATTGACTCGCTTGGTCCAGCTCATTTCGCTGATGTGCACCAAGCCTTCGATGCCAGGTTCGAGTTTGACGAACGCACCGTAGCTCATCACGTTGACGACTTCGCCCTTGTGATCGCTGTTGACCGGGTACTTCTCTTCGATGTTTTCCCACGGGTTGCGGTCCTTCTGCTTCAAACCGAGAGCAATCTTTTGCTTTTCGCGGTCGATGTGCAGCACCTTGACTTCGATCTCTTGATCGATCGAAACCATTTCGGTGGGATGGCCAATTCGCTCCCATGCCATGTCGGTGATGTGAAGCAAACCGTCGATGCCGCCGAGGTCGACGAACGCACCGAAGTCGGCGATGTTCTTGACAACCCCTTTGCGGATCTGGCCGACTTCGAGTTCTTTCATCAAGTAGGCGCGATCTTCTTCGCGTTGACGTTCGATCAACGAACGACGGCTGATCACGATGTTGCGACGCATGTCGTCGATCTTCAGTACTTCGGCTTGGATCACGCGGCCGATGAAATCGCCGATGTCGCCGGGACGTCGAATGTCGACTTGGCTGCCGGGAAGGAAGACGTGGATCACGCCCAGCTCGACCAACAAGCCGCCCTTGATCTTGCGAACGACGGTACCGGTGACCACTTGGCCCTCGGCAACCTTGTCCATCATGTCTTCCCACTCGATGATCTTTTCCGCTTTGCGCTTGCTCAGCGAGATCATGCCGTAAGGATCGTCGGCCGCCCCGAGTTCATCCTCCATCTCTTCGATCAGGACTTTGACGGTATCGCCCACCTTCGGTGGCTCTTCATCGCCGCCCCACTCATCGAGACTGACGGTGCCTTCGCTCTTGAAACCGACGTCGATCAGTGCCCATTCGTCGTTGATTTCAACGATTCGGCCATCAACGAGTTTTCCCTGTGCATAATCTTGCTGTTCCGCTGCCAGGGCTTCAAAAAGCAACTCTTCGGCTTGGTCTGCAGGGACCAGCAGAGCCAATTCGGCTAGAATGTCGTCGTCTTCGAGATTGCGGATGAGGTTACGGTTGACCATGAAAATTGATACCAATTGAGCTTTGAACCTGTGGTGCGAGACATGCACCCGTTCAAAGTTCGGGGGGGGTTAGAGTGGTTTGTTTGTCTCTTAGCTTGACACATCATCAAGCGCCTAGTCGCGTAAC
>NZ_ANOG01001105.1 GCF_000346295.1 Rhodopirellula maiorica SM1
GTTGTCGCAGGTGAGATCGCGATCGTCCCAGGATTCACAACTACTTCGTCGTCGTTGGTGATCGTTCCTGTTGCCGCCGCAGCAGTGCCAACGTCATAAGAGGTGGTATCGACGACGGTCAGTACGATCGTCTCATTTGGCTCGACGGTGGTATCGTCAATCGGATTGACGCTGACGGTCGCAGAGGACTGGCCGGCCGGAATGGTCACGCTGCCTGAGAGCGCGGAAAAGTCGCTGCCCGAGGTCGCGGTGCCGCTAACCGAGTAGTTCACCGTCAGCGCGGATGTGGTAGCGCCCGTTCGCGTAAAGGTGTAGACCAATGTACCAGTGCCGTCTTCGTTAACGGCTGTCGGTGCTACCGCGACGGTAACGACCGGTGTGACCGGATCCGCATCATCGTTGGTGATCGTGCCGGTCGCTGCACCTGCCGCACCCACATCGTAGGTCGCCGTATCTGTAATCGTCAGGATGATTGTTTCATCCGGTTCAACAACCGAATCGTCGGTCGGATTGACGCTAAGGGTTGCGGACGACTGTCCCGCAGGAATGGTGATCGTGCCGGAAAGTGCGGCGAAATCGCTGCCGGACGTTGCTGTCCCGCTGACGGTGTAGCTAACCGCCAACGCATCGGTGGTCGCACCGGTTCGGGCAAAGGTGTAAACCAACGTTCCCGATCCAT
>NZ_ANOG01001106.1 GCF_000346295.1 Rhodopirellula maiorica SM1
GGGCGCATCAAAAAACCAATAGGTAGAGATCCAAATATGACTCAAACAGCAACCCGACCAGCAGCCCCTGAAACGCCCGTCAAAGAAACGTTGTTTCGTGCTGGGCGCGCGGACGTCGACGCTTCGATGCTGGACGTCGTTCGTGAAGGCGGGCGGTTTGAAGCCGGTCTGATCAAGAACGTCTCGCTCATCGCAGTCGGTGAAGCGCTGGGGCATGAATTGTGGATTGATGAAGTCACATTGGCCCAAGTCGCTGAGTTCGCCAAGGCCAACAACGAGGCGGGCGTGAAGTGTCGATTCACACATCCCGGAATGAGTTCGGACGGCATGGGCCGATTGCTCGGACGTATCCACGACGTGCAGGTGAGCGACGATCGAGCAACCGGTGATTTGCACCTCGCGAAGCTCTCGCACGACACTCCCGAGGGAGACCTTGGGGAGTACGTGGCATCACTTTGTGAGGAGGATGATCGGCACTGCATGGTCGGCAGTGGGATTAGCGATGTCGGCACTGCAGTTCAAAGCATCGATCGGTGCAGCAGTGGTTTCCACCGTATGGAAGTACAGCGCGGGTGTCGTCAGCACAGCATGGTCGGCAGTGATGGCCACATTATCGACGGCGTTCAGTTCGGCGGCATGGCTTGCAGGTGCAGCGGTCACCACAGCGGCGTGGGTCGCAAGCGCCGGGGCGATCGCGGTGGCAATCTTCGGTCTTGATGCAGTTCTGATCACGACAGCCACAGCGGCAACTGTGGCATGGGGAGCAGGATTCACGGCCGTTCTGTCGGCAGCGTTGACCCCCGCGGCATTGATGACAGCGGCA
>NZ_ANOG01001107.1 GCF_000346295.1 Rhodopirellula maiorica SM1
TGAGGTGGCCTGGGTTTTGGGGGCCACGCGTCCTCTTATTTTAGCAGGGGACGGTTGATTCGAATCTGGTCGGCGATAGATAGCCGAGCGATGAATGAAGTCGCGATGTATTGTAGTAAGCAATGAACTCAGTTAGTTCACTCAATGCCTCGCGATAGTTCTCATACTCGGTCATTTGCAGTTCAGTCTTGATCGTTCCAAAGCAAGATTCCATAAAAGCGTTGTCGTAGCAGTCACCCGCTCGACTCATACTTTGACGCATCGAACTACGCTTGATGATCGCACGATATCTTTTGCTGGCGTACTGACCACCGCGATCGGTGTGGTGGATGAGGTCTTTTGATGGCTGTCGACTTCGAATTGCCTTTTGGAGCGTCTTGATCACCAGGCTCTCGGTCATGTCCATTTCCAAAGCCCAGCCGACGATCCGCCTGGAAAAGCGATCCATTAGGGTAGCCAAGTAGGCGAACCCGGTTCGTGCGATCGGAATGTAGGTGATGTCACCTACCCACAAACGATTGACGCTCGTTGGCTCAGGCTGCTCAAGCAACAGGTTCTCGTTGTAGCCCAGAGTGTGCCGACTTTCGGTCGTTCGCGGCTTGAACGACTTTGGCTGCAACGCCGATAACCCTGCAATTCGCAGCAATTTGGCGACCCTTTCACGTCCGATTGCAACTCCTTGTAGCTTCAGGTCTGCAGCGATCCGTCGAGCACCGTAGCGTCTGCGGTGTCGATGAAACGTGGTGATCACCATTGGCAAGACGTCCATGTCGCTTTGTTCTCTTCGGCTTGGAGGTTCGCTTTGAAAACGCTGAAATGCGGACCGTGAAAAACCGAGGATCTCGCCGACTTCTCGCTGCGATGCAGTGCCATCGCGAATGATGCTGGCCGCTGCGGAGTAAAGCTGGCTCACTCGTTTCGGCCGAAAATGATCAAAGCTTTTTTTAAAACGTCGCGTTCGCGCTCGACTCGCCGCAGCTCTGCCTCGAGTTCGGCGACGCGGCTATCGAGCACTTCGCCGACCGGCCCGGCCGATTCGACTTGCTGCTGCTTCCAGCGGTAGAGCAGGTTCGTTCCGGAGATCCCCAATCGCTCGACAATCG
>NZ_ANOG01001108.1 GCF_000346295.1 Rhodopirellula maiorica SM1
CCGGTGTGCCGTGGGTGGAAACGAATGATGCCGAGATTGCATCGCTTGCAGCGGAGCATCTTCTACAGCGAGGTTTCAAGCATCTTGGTTTTTGTGGCGATGCGGATTTCAATTGGTCCAAGTGGCGGCGGAATTATTTTCGCGATGGGGTCGAAAAGGCAGATTGCGATTTTCACTCGTATGAGACGGCGATGAAGGAAATAAATTCATCGTCGTTCGAAGATGAACGCAAGCGGATTGCCGAATGGATCAAGAATTTGCCACGACCGATTGGCATATTCGCCTCCTATGACATCAAGGCTCAACTGGTCTTAGATGTCTGTCGCGAACTTGAGATTGCGGTGCCCGAAGAGATTGCGGTGCTAGGCGTGGATAACGACGAACTGCTTTGCAGTCTTGCCGATCCGCCGCTGTCCAGTGTTGTACCGAATTCACGCAAGACCGGTTTTGAAGCAGCGCGGTTGCTCGATGCAATGATGAACGGTGAAGAGGTGTCCAAAGAAGGGGTGTTGATCGAACCGCTAGGAGTCGAAACGCGTCAATCGACCGACATTCTCGCGATCGACGACATCGACGTCGCTGCGGCGCTGCGGTTCATTCGTCAGCACGCGTATGCGGGGATCAATGTCAACGATATCGTCCGTCATGTGAATATTTCGCGTCGGGTCCTGGAGACGCGATTTCGAAATGTCATCGGCCGGACGCCACACGAAGAGATTCTGCGGCAACGGATCATGCGAGTGAAAAAACTGCTCGCCGAAACCGACATGACGCTTCGCCAAATTGCTACCCGCACTGGGTTTGAGCATACTGAATATTTGACCGTGGCGTTCAAACGCGAAACCAAGCAAACGCCCACACAGTTTCGCAAAAAAGTGACCAACAAATAATTTGGGGCGTTTATCGCATCAGTTGCAAACCGGATTCGGTGATCGTGTACGGCACAATCGATTCATCACACGCACTGCCGCGATGTTTTGCAACATGCAACGCACGTCCCATTTTGTTGCCCTCTCGCGTCTTGCCCATCAAGATGATCGTGTTGGCGTTGGACAGCACATCGCCGCTTTGGATCGGACGCACTAGCAAGTCATCCAGCATCACTTCATGACTGGTGTACAATAATGTGCACCCGATGTCTTGATGGTCGTAGGCATGCGACTGGATCGCTTCTTGATTGTTGCGAAACGCGACACGAAACAAGTCGCGGGCGACCCAGTCGTGTTCTTTTCGCAGGATTTGGTGGTAGATGTATTCAAACATCTCGAACTGAATCGAATCGGCGGCCTTATCGGTCGGTTCGACTCCGTCGATCACGCAGCGGCGAACGCCGTGAGCAAAGTTGCCATAGAAAAATGCGATCGCTTGATCGAGTTTTTTGGACTGCTCGTATTTCCATTCTCGCCAACTGTCCGAATCAAGATCGCTAGCCGTCACGCGGCGTCCGGAATGCTGGAACACATGCATGTAATCGCGTCGCGAGTGAGTCGCGTCCCAGATCTTCGCTGCATCCCATCGGCCATTGGTTTCAAACTCGCTCAATCGCCAATCATAGAGTCGTTCAGCGTACGCGGAATGATTTTGTGAGTCGCCTCGTGACGTCAAATCGAACAGGATGCCCGGCTGGCCCTCTTGTTCGATCCCCGCGTTGGCAAACCCGAGTCCCAATTGGGTTTTGCCAATCCCCGACGCTCCCATCACAACGGTCAGCGTGCCTGGGATTAATCCACCGCCAAGCAGTTCGTCTAATTCGGGAATTCCAGTTTTCAGTCGTTGCGACATAGCGGGCGAATGGGGGTTTAGGGGAGGCGTGTGAAGGTGCGTAGCAGCGGTTTCCTGTGTGACCACCGCGCCGCGAGTAAGGTTCACGCGGAACAAGCCGAGTAATTTAAGAGGCCGAGGGGAAAGGTGCTAGTGAGTGAAGCGATCCCCCCAGAGCTGATGCAGTTTTATGGCAAGTCCCAATCCCAAAAACGCTCCGTTTTTACCGCCTGATTCCAGAGTGTTTGGGGCCCCTAGAGTCTCGGGGCCCGAAAAATGGCTCAGCGAGTTCGCTGCACCGCAATCGGCAACCCAGGTGCGGTATGCTGTGCAGGGTTCGGACGGGGGAATCGCCGCTGTAGCATGACGCGAGAGTGCATGTTCCCCTAAAATTGAGAAACGACTGAGAGACAGAATGCGACAGAAAATCAATGAATCGGTAGGCTTCCTGCGGTCCACGGCAATTGGGGGGATCTTTTTCCTATTGCCACTGGCGGTGATCGGCGGTCTTTTAGGCCAAGTCTATGGGATCGTTTCCGCGGTCGCAGTGCCGCTGCAAAAGTGGATTCCAGGAAATCAGCCATTCAGTATTGCGATCCTGTTTTCGGCGGCGGTGGCGATTTTGATCATGATGTGTTTTGCTGCGGGCGTGATCGCAAGACGAGCGATCGGCAAGAAATTTTCATCCACTGTCGAGAAGCAATTGATCACCGTATTTCCAAAATACGCGATCTACAAAGACTTGTTGGCTGGGAATCTGAAACATGACAGCGACGGGCCGACGTTGTCACCGGTACTGGTGTCATGTCCCGAAGGCTACCGCGTCGCCATGGAAGCGGACCGTTTGCCGAATGGTTTGGTGGTGGTCTACTTTCCCGGAGCACCCGATACCTGGATTGGTTCGGTGGTCCTGGTGCCCGCCTCACGCGTGTTTGCTACCGAATTGGACTTTAATGAAACCCTTGGCGTGTTCGAGCGACTCGGCCGCGATTCAAGCCAATTCCTGGCACCCATCGAAAGCTTGGTCAGTAATACGCCGGCTCCGTCCACCGTCGTCGCGGATTCACCCCAAGTCCAGTAGCGAAAGTCGCCAAGACTTTTGGCCATCCACAATTCGAATCAAGGCGAGATCAGATCCAGCAAGTTGTAAGGTGCATTGACTTGCGTTTCGCTAATCGGTTCGGGATTTAGTTTCGCAGGCAACTGTCCGGCCTTGAGTATCTGTACGATCAGGTCGGTTTCGGCGCGAGTAAAATTTCCCGTGATCCGTGCTTCGCCCCGAATCGGCTGCAGGATATTGGGGGCTGTCAACAGTTGATCATCAAGCACGATACCGAGCTGTGTTTGTGTGTTACCGGAGGGTGTGTTGGCAGTCGTCAACGCAAGCATCTTGGCGGCGCCGGCATTGCTAAAGTTGATCGCAACCGCGGGATTGCCATTTTGGTCAAAGGTGGCTGCAGCAAACGCCAGGTCCTCACCCCCGACGGCGTGCTCGCTTTCAACCACCGCCAACACATCGATTGATGGGATGTTTTGAGTGTTCATCCAGCGAGCGATTTTGACTTCGCTGTCATTGCCTAGCAGATTGCTGGGCAGTTGCATGACTTCGCCAGTCTGAGTGTCACGTACCGTAAGCGAATTCAATTGCACGGTTAGCGGCGTCACATCGTCGCCGGTTTTTGCAGTGGCGTCTCTTCCCACAGTCACCCACCTTCCCACCACGCTTCCGTTATCGTCAAGCACATCACGACTTGTGGAAGGCGTTTGGGAGGATGCTTTTGCCAAATTCAGAAGATTGGCATGTTTGGTTTGATTGGCAATCGGTAGAAAACGCAACACCCCAGCGGAGCGGAGCAATCGTTTTGCATTCGCAATTTGTATTGCATCCCGAGTTGGCAAGATGACTTCGACCTGATCTTCATCCAAAGCGTTGACCGCCAATCCCGCCCCAAAGGAATGGCGAAGACGTCGTCGTAGCGGTTCGGTCAAATCATCGCCGCTAACCGCTTCGGAGTATGGATCCGAACGCTCGATCGAGTACACCAGCCGGGTACCCGGTGTCGAGCCCTGAAACAACCAAGCAAACGCAGCACCAGCGGCCAACGCCACTAGCAAAACCATTCCCACCGCAATCAAGACGACCAGAAATCGCTTGTCAGAGGATCTGTGTTCGTCCGGATGCCCCGCAGGGACATTGCTTTGTTTGCTCATCGAGTTTTACCAAATTACTACACGACATTGCTTCGCAGCGGCCATCTTATTGATCGATTTAAGCAGCTAGGCAGAAGTCATTCCGTATATTCGCCGCTAGCCACGGTTCCGACATTCAACCGGGACTAGCGCCCAAACGAAACGCGGTAAAGCATTTCTCCCTATAAGGAAAACGCGAATTAGCTGTAGCGAAAGTCGCAGA
>NZ_ANOG01001109.1 GCF_000346295.1 Rhodopirellula maiorica SM1
TTGATGTGTCGTGTACGTACGATGTGCGGAGGTCGTTGTAATCGCAGTGCCGACATCTTCTTGGCGGCGGGTGATGATCGCCAGCATCGTGATCTTGAATTTGCGATACAGGTTGTTGAGTGTCTCGGCCGATGCGAAGATGTAAATGCACGTGTACATCAAAGTGTTGACAACGGATTCAAATTGCCCATTTTTGATGAGATCCATCACGAGCCCGAACGTGGTCGACCCGATCGCAGCCACAATGGCAATCGACCCGACCGGCTTCAAATACTTGACGGCAAAATAAGCCCCAAGGATGTCCTCGTCGCCGGTTGAGCCGCGGCGAGTGAACGCGAGAGCTTTGGCAACTCCCGCAAGCAGGCCGCCGAACAGAACCAGGATGATCCGCTCGTTCTGAGGTTCCGGTTGCGCGAATTGCAACTCAGGAAGCACGGCAAGTCCGACTACGACAGTGCCTACGACCACCAGCGATCGCTGCGCAAACACTCGGCTGACACGTGCGAACGCAAAGATGAGCAACACCGACTGGAACAGCAAGTAGAACCCGATGAATAGCCAATAACTCTCGAAGTAATACGACAGCGCCGTGGCTATCCCTTCCGTTCCTGTCAGGATGACCTTGGAGGGAAGTACAAAATATTTCAAAGCGACGGCGTATAAAATGCCAGCGAGAAGGATCAGGCAATAGTCAATCAATAATTGACGCACGAAGATTCATCCGTGAAAGTGAACGAGTGATTGCCGCGAAAAACGAAGGCTGAGCGGCGGAGACACAAAGGGACGCACGAAGAGGGAGACACGACGGGGGGCTGCATCGATCGTGCGTTGCATTCTGTAAACCGCTCGCGAGTACGGGCCTCGCGAGTACGGGCACAGCTTGGATCAAGACGTCTGACCTGTTTTCGCAAGTCTATCAGATAGGACCCTGGATTGGCGAGGCGACAGATTGGCGAGGCGACAGATTGGCGAGGCGACGACATTCCTGCCTATCTGCTGAACGCCCCCCCCTTCCCGTTTGAGTGACGTGAGCGGAAGCGTTGCATTGGCGGAGGGTTCTCGTCCTTCTATTGTGGGTGGAGATTGCCACGCCGCTTTTCCGCTTCTCTTTTCGAATACTGCCGAGGGAACGACTCATGGCTGTCATGCATCGGTGCGGACTGGCTGCGTTACTAATCCTGACGCTGATCAACACCCAATACGCAAACGCTCAGGACGCAAAAGCGGGTCGCGAGTTGTTCGAGCGTGAATGGGAATTTGTGGATCGTGCACGAACCGCTGATGCTTTCGACTCAATGCGCCGGATGCCGCAGCGGAGAGATCGGGGACACGGACAAAGAATAGGACGAGGCCCTCGGTCAGAATCCCGTGACAATGGCCAAGCGTTGGCGTCGATCCGCCCATCGGATGGACTTGAGTTACAGTCCGATGGACTGGGGCCGCTGTACAATGCTGTCTCTTGTGCAGCGTGTCACCCCGGCGGTGGGGCATCAGGCGTGGATCACAACGTGACCTGGATCACCATCGATCCTCGCTCGCCTTATTTTGATCCACCGACGGATCGTCGTGGTCGCGGAGCTCCCCGAAGTTCAGTCATGGATCTGTTTCCCGCACTCGTGTCCGGCAACACGCTGTCCTCCGGTACGGTCGTTCACGATCGTTCCACGCGGCCAGGCTATGACACCCTACGGCAACGTTTATCTGTCGGCGTGGTTAACGGGTTACAGCCGCAGTGGTTTTCTCCTCAAGAGCGGACGATTGATGCAATCGCTAGACAACCAGTGGTCGCAGGGCGATATGGAACGCTCGACTACTACCTCAGTCAGCGTAACTCGCCGCCGCTGTACGGCATGGGAGAGATCGAACGAATCTCCATCAATCGGTTGAAAGCAATCTCGCTCTCCCAGCAGCGATCGTCCGCTGGCAGGATCTCAGGCCGAGTGGCGGGGAAGTATGGTTGGCGGGGACAAATCAACACGTTGGCCGATTTTGTTGCGGCAGCCTGTGCGACAGAGTTGGGGCTGAATGTGGCCGGCGCCGCTCAACAAGCCGATGATCCCGCGGACCCTCATTACCAAAGCTTCGCGGCGGATATTTCGACAACGCAACTCGCGGATCTAACGAGCTACGTCGCCGACTTACCCGCCCCGTCGAAACCATTGCTTTCTCTGGATGAACGAAAACGGGTTCGCCGCGGAAAACTAGTTTTCAACTCCATTGGTTGTGCTGCTTGTCACATCGCCGATTTGCCGCCCGCACGAGACATTTTCAGCGATTTGTTATTGCACGACATGGGAGCTGAGCTGCAGGATCCGTTCCCGGCGGCTGCGCAGCAGTTGACCAGCATGAATGCAGCCGCACCCTACCAGAATCGATATGGCGGTGGTGAGACGTCAGCTTACGGTAACGCCGCTGCGCTCAACCGTACCGGTTATCCGTCCAGCCGTAGCGGAGGTCGGGGCACTCAAGGTCGTTCTGCCCCGAGAGTTGTCAGTTCCTATGATCCGGCCGAGGCACCTCGGGCGATTGCGATGGACTATCCCCCGCAACCGCAATTTCCCCGCGGCGAAGTCGATGAGGCTGACATTCAGGGGCGACACCGATTCTCTTGGGATGTTTTGCAGCGGGAGTGGAAGACGCCGCCGCTGTGGGGTGTCGCAGATTCGGCGCCCTACCTTCACGATGGACGCGCGGCAACCCTCACCGAAGCGATCCAGTGGCACGGAGGCGAAGCGGAGGCATCGAAGCAAGCTTTTATTAAGCTGAAAGAAGAGCAACGGGAATTGTTGCTTACGTTTTTGAAAAGCTTGAAATCCCCGATAAATTGAACGGCAATTGCCTGACGAGGAGCGAATCGACAGAGATCCATGGTGCATTGACAACACGTTAGCTGTCCAACGAGCGTTACACCACGAACGACTCAATTCGCGGACACAAGGCCTGGTCATGGCGTCTATCGGAACATCGGGCAACTACGTTGTGGAAGTCACGTAATTTATCTAGTGTAGATTCCACAC
>NZ_ANOG01001110.1 GCF_000346295.1 Rhodopirellula maiorica SM1
GATTCGGCAGCTATTCGGACTTGATGCGTTGGCGCTGTTGAAAGATCGTTCCTACTTGGTCTTCCTCGTTTCGTCGATGTTGATCTGTATTCCGCTGGCGTTTTACTACCAAATCACCAGCCGTGTGGTCGAGTTGACTGGGTTGCCGATTGGGACCACGATGTCGTACGGCCAGATTTCGGAGATCGTGTTCATGCTGGTCATGCCGTTTTTCTTCAAACGGCTCGGTGTCAAATGGATGCTCGCAATTGGTATGCTGGCTTGGGTAGGTCGTTACACCTTGTTTGCTTTTGGCGCGACCGATCAAATTCGCTGGATGATCATCCTGGGAATTGTGCTGCACGGCATCTGCTACGACTTTTTCTTCGTTACCGGCCAGATCTATACCGACAAAAAAGCACCCGAATCGGTCCGTGCTCAAGCCCAAGGATTGTTGGTCATGTTGACGCTGGGGTTGGGCATGATGATTGGGGCCCAAGTCGCTGGACAAGTCGAAGGACAACACACAACCGACGAGTCCAAACAATATGGCGAGACCGTGGTGGCGTTGACCAAACAAATTGACGATGCAACCAAGGCGAACGTCAGCGAATCTGAAATTGCCGTGATGCAAGAAGAGAAGGCCGAGGCTCGTCATTCGGAGCTCGCGGCGATCGAGTGGTATGCGTTGTGGATGAAGCCAGCGTTATTCGCGTTGGCCGTATTAATTGGCTTTGTCCTGCTATTCCACGAGCGGGGTGTGGATATCGCCAAAGCCGATATTGAGCCCGTCGAGACAAATGCGGTTGAGTGAACGCGGTAAACCCGAATCGGTCACGTCGCCAGCGGACTTTATGGCGACGTTTCGCAATCAAGCATCGGAGCTGGGTTTTATCGCAGTCGGAGTCGCTCCGGCGATCGAGTCCAGCGGTTTTTCCCAGTTAGCACGCTGGATCGAAGCAGGCTACGCGGGCGAGATGGATTACATGGCAAACCGCTTGGACGCCTACAAGCATCCAAGCGGCGTGCTCGAAGGTTGTCGCAGTGTGATTGCGATGGCGTATCCCTACGACGCCGCGCCAACTCCGCCGGTCGCATCCGGCGCGGGCCGAGTCGCACGTTATGCTTGGCAAGGCGTCGATTATCACGACGTGATCCATCCCAAGCTGAAACGATTGGTCAAATCGATTCGCGAATCGTTCCCCGGCGCCGCCGCACGTGGCGTCGTCGACACGGCTCCGATCATGGAACGCGAGATTGCTCAGCTCGCAGGATTGGGATGGCAAGGAAAGAACACGCTGCTCTTGAACAAACAGCTCGGCAGCTATTTCTTTCTGGCCTGTGTCTTGACCGATGTCGATTTCCCCGCCGACACGCCCCACGAATCATCGCATTGCGGTACCTGTACGGCGTGTCTAGATGCCTGCCCCACCGATGCGTTTCCGCAAGCAGGTGTGTTGGACGCCACTCGCTGCATCAGTTATCTGACCATCGAAAATCGTAACGAGATCGCCGAAGATTTGCGTGAATCGATCGGGGACTGGGCGTTTGGATGTGACGTTTGCCAAGAGGTGTGTCCGTGGAATCGCAAACCGATGCGGCAGTACGAACGTGAATCGGCGCCGAATCAACCGCTGGATGCATTAGAGCTGCGAGCGTTGTTCTCGCTGGACGAAGCGGAGTTTCGGAGGCGCTATCGCAAGACACCGTTATGGCGGACGCGCCGACGTGGCGTGTTGCGAAACGCAGCACTGGTGCTTGGCAATCAACGGGATCCCGCATCCTTGCCGGCATTGCGAATCGGACTAACGGACGAAGACGCTCTGGTTCGTGACGCCTCGCAGTGGGCCATCGATCAGATCCAGCGGAATCCGCTTAGCTAAATTCCCCGACTGCCAAAGTAAATGGCATTGGGGGCTAGCCCGGCGGAAATACGTGACTTCCGCAACTTAATTATCGAACGTTCCTTGGGGTTCGTGTTGCAATCACCGTCCCCGAGGTTGCGCTGCGCTCGCCAAAACCACGTTAAGCCTGGATGGACAAAGATTGGGCGGCTCAGACTTATCTTGAAACGGGGTTCGCGTCGGCACGAGTGTGAGGGACGTCGGCCAAACTTGATTCGAGTTGTTCGATCAGTACTGACGCAGCATCCGCGATCTTCGTTCCTGGGCCGAAAATCGCTGTCGCTCCTGCTTCGTACAAAACCTCGTGATCTTGAGGCGGGACAACACCGCCGACCACGATCATCATCCTGCTGTGGCCGCGTCGAACCAGTTCCGCACGCAGTTTCGGAACGAGTGTCAAGTGGTTGGCGGTCAGCGAACTGACGCCGATCATTTGCACATTCTGTTTGATCGCCGCATCGGCCGTTTCTTCGGCGGTTTGAAACAGCGGTCCAATTTCAACATCGAAACCGACATCAGCCAGCGCCGACGCGATCACTTTTTGTCCACGATCGTGACCATCTTGGCCCATCTTAGCGACCAAGATTCGCGGAGCCTGTCCTGCCGCATTGGTATACTCCGCCACTCGTTGTCGTGCCGCCGAAAAATCATCGCCATGTTTTGCACCTGATGAATAGATGCCTCTTACGACACGTGCAGGAGCTGAGTAGCGACCGTAGACCGATTCGAGTGCATCGCTGATTTCGCCCACCGTGGCTCGCGCTCGGGCGGCATCTACGGCACAGGCCAATAGATTGGTTTGCGAACCGGACGCGGCATGACGTAGCGCCGCCAAGCTTTGCTGCAACTCGACCGGATCGCGCTCCGCACGCAGCCGCTGCAGCCGGTCGACTTGGTTCTGCAGCACGGCAGCGTTGTCAATTTTGCGAACTCGAAATTCATCTTGGCTGGGCAAACAGTATCGATTCAAACCAATCACAGCCGTGGCTCCCGATTCCACATTCATCTGAGCTCGTGTGGCCGCCTGTTCGATTCGCTGTCGAGGAATGCCCAATTGGATCGCTTTCGTCATCCCGCCCGCTGCTTCGATTTCATCAATATGGGTCTGGGCTCGGGCGACGAGATCACGAGTCAATCGTTCCACGAAATAGCTGCCGCCCCAAGCGTCGACCACTTTGCAAGTATCCGTTTCGTGCTGCAAAAACAGCTGGGTATTGCGGGCAATACGGGCCGAAAAGTCGCTGGGAAGGGCAAACGCTTCGTCGATTGCGTTAGTGTGCAGCGATTGAGTATGCCCGTGGGTTGCCGCCATCGCCTCGATACACGTTCGCATGGCGTTGTTGTAAACGTCTTGCGCGACCAAACTGTAGCCACTCGTTTGACAATGCGCGCGCAAACACATGCTCTTGGGGTTGTTGGGGCCAAACGTTTTGACGATCTCGGCCCACATTAATCGAGCGGCACGCAGCTTGGCTACTTCCATAAAGTAGTCCATGCCCACGCCCCAAAAGAACGAAAACCGGGGACAGAATTGATCGACATGCAAACCCGCGTTGACGCCCGCTCGGATGTATTCCAAACCGTCGGATAGCGTGTAGGCCAGTTCGAGATCCGCCGTCGCGCCGGCTTCTTGCATGTGATAGCCGCTGATGCTGATGCTGTTGAACCGCGGCATCCGCTCGGTCGTGTAGTGTAGAATGTCCGCCACGATCCGCATGCTGGCCTCGGGCGGATAGATGTAGGTGTTTCGTACCAGGAACTCTTTCAAAATGTCATTCTGAATCGTTCCCATCAACTGGCTTGCTTGGACGCCTTGTTCCTCTGCGGCCACCAAATACATTGCCATGATCGGCAATACCGCGCCGTTCATAGTCATCGAGACGCTCATTTTGTCCAACGGGATGTCTTGGAACAAAATCCGCATGTCTTCGATGCTGTCGATCGCGACGCCGGCCATGCCGACATCGCCTGCAACACGAGGATGGTCCGAGTCGTAGCCGCGGTGGGTCGCCAAGTCAAACGCGACGCTCAACCCGCGTTGTCCGGCAGCGACGTTGCGACGAAAAAATGCGTTCGAGTCCTCGGCTGTCGAAAAACCTGCGTATTGGCGGATCGTCCATGGCCGCTCGCGATACATCGTTTGGTGCGGTCCACGCAAAAACGGAACGGCACCGGGCAGTGAATCTAAATGGTCCAAGCCAACCAAATCGTCGGCGGTATAGATCGATCGGATCGAAATCGATTCGTCGGTTTCGATTGCCGACGCGGCCTGCGAAACCGATTCGTTTGGTGGCGTCAATGGTACATCGGACGACGATCCGCCGGTGGATGGATCAATCGCGGTAGACTCCGCAGGACAATCACGCAGCGGCACGGCGGCAAAATTCGGAATCATGGCGATGCCTCTCGGGATACGCGATCTCCTAACATTCGATTCATTTGCGGAATCGAGGCGCCGCCTTGGGCTTCGACAAACATCGCTTCGGCAAGGTTGGGCCCGTGTTCCAGCAGCGGGATCGCGATTTGCGCGTCGCGATGTGCCGCAAACTGATGTATCGCAAATTGTCGCAATCGGTCCACATCGGGCGCGGCACGCCGGACGATGCGGCTGCGGGCGTGAATGAACTTGGTCACTCCGACAAAGGACTTTTCGCCATAAGCAAACTGGCTTGCCCATTTTTCAGCGGACGGAATGATTTGCTTGGCGACCCAACCATTGCGGACGCAGGCAAGCATGCCGCCGCGTCGCTCGACTTGTTGAAATAACGCCCACGCTTGCTCGCACAATTGATCGGTCAGCGTTTCAAAAAAGTAGCTGCCGCCGGCCGGGTCGGCCACGCGGCCAAGTTTAGCTTCGTCGTTAAGGATCAGCACCGTGTTGCGAGCCATCCGTCGTCCAAATTCGTCTGGCAACCCGATGGCGTGATCCAGTGGAAGCGAAGTGACGGTGTCGGCCCCGCCCAGCAGTCCTGAAAACACCGCGGTGCAGTTGCGGAGTAGATTGAGGTTTAGATCACGATCGGTCATCACTCGCGAACTGGTGCATGTTTGCATCTTCATCGGCAAAGGCGACCCGCCACATGTTTGCAGCACGCGAGCCCACAACACGCGAGCGGCGCGAAGCTTGGCGACGGAAAGAAAATGATCCGTTCCGAGACTGTAGCGAAATAAGAGCTGTGCCGCGGCTTGGTCGATCGACAGCGTTTCCGTTTGTGGGTTACGTGCCACGGTCATCGCACGCAGATACTCCACCGCCGTGGCGATCGAGAACGCAAGCTCTTGTGTGTCGGTGCCACCAGCGTCGTAGTAAGTTGTACTATCGACGGTGGCGGACGTGACGTGGGGAAACGTTCGCGAAGTCCAAGTGGCGAGATCCGCTAATCCGTGCATCGATTTGCCTCGCAGCCGAACGAGCGAAGGGGCTCGAGACAGTGTGCCAATCGGGTCGCCTCCGAATGCACCGCGTGCTTCGATGGGATCGACGCCGCGGCGTTCCCATAATGCTGCCAGCAATGCGGCGGCGGCTAGAAATCCATTTCCTGCATCCAGCGAGATGGCGGTTTGATCGAGCGGGACCGAAGCGAGTGCCGTGTCAAAGTCGCTTACTTGATAGAGCATTACGCCGTCATCGCCCAGCCACCCGTTGCCTCGAGTCGCATCGCTAGGCGACTCATTGGCAACATCGCCTTGCGGGCAAAACGCTTGCCAAGACCCCGAGCGGACGGCACGATCCAGACGCAGTTCCAACGAACTGACTCCGCCCTGCAAATCGTCCAACACAGCCCGGTTTGTCATTTCGGGATCGGGATGGGCGTGTCGCTGGCGAAGATCGACTGCTAATGCAGTTCCCAGTTCCTTCGTGACGCCGCGAAGCAGGAAATCACGATCCGGGATCAGGGAGGACGAAGCCGCTGCGGTGGCTCGCGTGTAGATAGGGTGCAACACGATGCCGTCGTCGGTTTGCCAATCCGCGTGATTGTTTTCCGATGGCGACGGGCGAATGTCGGTCGAGGTTGGTGGGCGAGAAGTGTCACTCCGGGGACACGCAACCTCCGGCGCGGTTAAATGTTGTGTGGAATAGCATTTGGGATCAAGCATGTTGGACGCCATCGACACCGTGTCTCACTTCGGAACCAACCGCCCTTATTGTAGTCGATGGCAATCACCGCGTGCGACTTTGGCACAATTCTGTCAAAACGCCTCCACAACTGTTCGGATGTATAAATGCGACATCCATCTGGTCCGCGCCCGGTCGAGGTTCCGAGTCAATCATATTGAGTCCGCTTTGGGTGATCTGATCGATTCGGGTGCGAAGATCGTCCACCAAGAAAGCCAGATGGTGAAGCCCTTCGCCGCGTTTGTCGATAAAGCGTGCGATCGGACTTTGCGGATCGGTTGATTGCAGCAGCTCGATACGAACGTCACCAATCCTGAAAAATGCGACCCGTACGTGCTGGCTGGGAACCTCCTCGATCCCTTCAAATGTCGCTCCTAGGACGTCTTCGTAGAATGTCCGTTGCGGCTCGATCGCTCGGACCGCAATGCCAATATGGTTTAGAGATTTGACCGGCATCATTCAGATTTCCAATCGCAAAGCGTTGAAGGACGAGGCGG
>NZ_ANOG01001111.1 GCF_000346295.1 Rhodopirellula maiorica SM1
GTGCCTGCCATCAACATCATTCGGCCTGGCTTGATTCGAGCCGCAGGAGCGTCACCGGAGGGGAGATCGAGCGTAGAATCCATCGCGATATCGACCGCGACCGGCGCGTGAAGACTGGGATCCAATAACGACTCGGCCGCTTCGCGCTCGAGCAGCAATCCTAACTGTAACCGTCGGTAATACTCTTGTCGCACTTCGGCGTCGACAATCAATTCCGCTTCGATCCTAAGGAAATCGGCTTCACTGATGTCACCATCTAGCAGCGAATCGAGCAAGGTGGAGCGTTCTTCAGGGGTCATTCCATTTCTCCTGTAGCGACGAGCCGCTGTTCGATGCAATCCGCCAACTTGCTACGAAGTCGATGCAACGTCACCTTGATTCCGCCCACCGATCGGCCGACCCGTTTCGAAAACTCGGCCAACGGTTCAGACGACGCATAACGACACATCAACAGCTCACGACTCTCGGGCTTGAGCGACTTCATGCATTCCCGCAGCGCCGCATGTCGCTGCAACAAATCATCATCCAGAGCGACCAATTCATCCGCCACAGTGACCTCGAGTTCGTCCGAGAATCGCAGGCGGGCGTCACGAGCTTGCTGTTTGCGATGATTCAGGACTTCGAAGCGAGCGATCGCAAACGCCCAGGCCTTGAAATTGGTACCGGGCTCGAAATCAGCTCGTTTTTCCCAAACCTTGGTATTGGTTTGCTGGATTACGTCACTGACCGCATGATCGCCAGGCATCAATGCACGGACGTACAGCATCAGTGGCAACTGACATTCGGTCAGCTGTCCCACAAACGTCGCTTCGTCGGCAGAGTGAGAATTGGGCGTGTGCATACCAATAAATGCCGGCTTGGAGAAAAGGTTAACAAGAAAAAAGTCGCGGATTCGTTTTTTCTTGACTTATTGGCGAGTCCTTTATTGTATTGCGAAAAGCTCCGAAAACGCGGAATTTTGGAAGTCGCCAGAGGCAAAACGAGGCATTCGTCGTGATCATCCGCGCTAACACGTGTGACCTGGAAAATGGATCGAGAACTTCGATCGCTGGCCAACAATTTGGTTGACTTGACGAACTGAATGCCTCGCACTAACGTAACAAAACTGTCCTTGGTCGGACCACTTTTGTCTTCCTGAACTCTCGTCACGAATGCCGCTGTGCTTTCGATAATCCGACCATTTCTTGCTGCTGTCTTATGCAGCGTCATCGCTCTGGGACATGCTCCTGCATGGCTGCATGTTGCGACATGCCATGACGGAGTGACGTGCGACGGTGGATCGGCAGGAACAAGCAAACTCCAATGTGTTGACTTGGTCCACGCCGACGAGTCGAGATCCGTTCATACGGGTTGCTCACACGGTTGCCATCATCACGATGACGAACCGGTCACAGCAACGGATTTCCCGAACGACCATCAAAAGCGTCCGGCTCATCACGACCACGACCGCTGCCCGATTTGTCAGTCACTGAGCACTCCCTGTGGATTCACATGGGTCATAGAAGCTGCCGTTTTCAGCGAAACTTACGCCGAACAAGCAGATAACCACTGCAGCTTCACCGTCGTATCCGCCTTTCTCGTTGTCGCCGCACCTCGCGGCCCTCCCGTCTTCGCTTGAGCCAATTGGCTCGCGAACTTCTTTCCCACTGGCATTGCGTCCCGGCGATTCACGTCATGGTTTGCGCTGCGCTATCTCACTGACGGTCTTCGTGCCGCCAATCCGAGATTGCTTCGCATCCTAGCCTGAAAACCTTGCTGGGCCGCTGATTCAATCAATCCTCAGCTAAAGAATCGAAACAAAATGAAACAACGTCCCCCAAATCGCGGCCGACACCGCGACGCATTTACCCTTGTTGAACTGCTAGTCGTCATTGCGATCATTGGCGTATTGGTCGGCTTATTACTGCCCGCCGTGCAAGCCGCTCGCGAAGCGGCGCGAAGAATGTCTTGTAGCAACAACCTCAAGCAGATCGCGTTGGCGGTACACAACTATGAAAGCACGTTCAAGGTCATTCCTGCGATGACCGGTTCGAGCAGCTTTTCCGCGCAAGCCCGCGTGCTACCGTATCTCGAACAGGCCGGGCTGAGCGATTTGATCAATTTTGAACAACCGCTACTCGTTGGCCCCGCCTGGATGGCTCGTTTCAATCCCAAGCAGCGCGATGCGATCGAGACAGTCGTACCAACGTTTCTCTGTCCTAGCGACGTCGGAGACCCGAACTTTGCCACGGAGTTCGCTGACGGAAGCAGCGGAACGTGTGGTGGCTTGAGCTATATGTTCAGCTATGGCAGCGGTACGGACACGCACTACGACGATCGTTACCGAACCGATGGCATGGTCTGGACCGATTCGTGGGCAGGCTTTCGCGATTGTCTCGATGGAACATCCAACACCGTGCTGATGGCCGAAACGGTGCTGGGGGACCAGACCAGCGGTTTGACTCAGCCGACGCCCAAGGGTCCGCATCGCCGCATCGCAAATTGGAGCGGTACCACATCTAACACAGCTCCGAATCCCGGCTTTCTTGACGGCGGCACGCTGATTAAAAACCCCGACTTGGATACTGTCTTTCCCGATCGCATTTCATCCTACAGTGGCAATCGAGGCCAATCGTGGATTCGCGGAGTGCCGTATGCAACGGTGATTAATGGCTATCTAACACCCAACCACCGCATTCCCGATATCGGAATGCACGGCCGCGGCTTCTATGCGTCGCGTTCCTATCACACCGGTGGAAGCATGCACGCGATGGTGGACGGCAGCGTTCATTTTCTGACCGATTCGGTCGAACGTGATTTGTACCATGCCCTGTTCTCACGCGATGGACGCGAAGTGGTGGAGGTGCCGCGGTGAAAACGCTCGCCTCCGTTCTGTTGATCCCAGCGATACTCGCGTTCTCCGGTTGCGGTGGATTGGATTCGGGTCCGACCGACAGCGATAGCGCCGGCGTCGCAGTGACCTACCGTTCGGATCCACTCGCTGACGTGCATGTTCGCCTGCACGGTTCGGCAACAGGCCCGGTGCTGGCAGCAGCGATTTCATCGACCGATGGGATCGCTCGCTTTGAGCACATGCCGAGTCCACAACCCGATGAATACTTCGTTTCGCTCTGTTCGCTCAGCGATGGCGGATGGATTCTTGATGCCAAGTACCTGAAGCCTAGCGACAGCGGACTGAAATTGAAGTCACTAGCGACCGGCGAGGTCCAGCCAATCGAACTTCCCCGCAGTGCCGTTCGTCCGCTCACCCCCATTAACCACTATTAATTAAGAGCCTCCACAATGAAAACTTTACTCCATTTGGCCGCCGTTTGCTTCATCACCATGATGGCGACGGCACCAGCCCACGCGCAAGGCCGAACCATCGCTCGGCTGTTTTGGCAAGACAACCACAACGCTACCGTGAACTACGGCGACCTGAAAAAGTCCGCCGAAGGATGGTCACTACAGCCCGAATCGATCGCCAACTTTCCTACACTCGACACCGCCGAGCAAATGTTGGTGCAGATGCAAATCGATGCGGGCATCGTCGTGTTAGGAATCCACGACCACGACGCCGGCACCATTGGCAGCGGTTGGGTCGCGATCGACTCGGGCGTGGTCGAAGAATCCCACGGTGACCATTCACACTGGCGGTTCAAACACTTGCCCAGCGTGCTACACAGCCTAATTGATACAGACCAAGGCAACCCAGCACACGTTTACAAGTATGGAAAATCGTTTGTGCTAGCCAACGACAAAAACAACGGTTTTACCATCACCAGTGCGTCACGTTTACAAAAAGCGAAAGGGCCCAAAACCGCAACATCCTTCCACGAGGGCGGCAACGGGCACATCACTCTCGCTGTGATCGAAGACCAAGTCGCGTATGCCACTTGGATCGATCGCGATGGCGACGATTCCGGTCGTGTCGACGTCGTCGGGCTCGGTGAAAACCAAGGCAAACAGTACTCCATCCACTGTCCGACCGGTGGACTGCACGGGGCGACGACAAATTCAGGCAAAGTGTTCCTGGCGCCCAGCGATGGCATTTGCTGGGTCCATGCGGATTTGGACCTCAACTCAACGCCGGAGTCGGTCGTGGTAAACCACCTTTCGCTCGGTAAAGACGCCGACGACGCTCCGCTTCGCACGGGAGCCTTTGCAAACCTGGATCAACTTGTCCTGTTTACCACTGGTAAAGGCAACGATGCTCGGCTTTGCTGGATCGACGCGGCCAGCGACGATCCCACGGTTGCGACACTGCCCATCGATCTAGCCGATGGCGAAACGTTGACGACGCCGTTGGCGGTAAAAGCTCGCGGCGGCAAGCGATTGGCAACAATATTTCGCGAAAACAAAATGACGCCCGAGGACGATTCACTTTTGATTGTGGACCTGGATCCAAACTCCGATGGTGATCACTCCGATGCTGCCGTGCGAGCGGACCTTCCTATTGGCGGCAACCAGATCGAAGGCCACTCGGGCCATCACGAAGCGGTCGTCCTGCCTAACGGCCGGGAACTGGTAATCAGCAATCCGGCCGATGGAACCCTTTCGTTGATTTCGCTAGCCGAATTGCGTGTTTTGGAAACATTTTCGGTCGACGGAAATCCGACCCGACTCGTCGCGATCGGCGACTGATCGTCGCGCCCCTTATTTCCCGCCGCGTGCAGCGTCGTCTACCAACGGTCCGACCACCCCCGGCTAGCGACTCTCACGCGGTGGGACTTTTGAGCACCGTTTCCATCCAATCACCCGTGTATTTCGCTTCAAGTTCAACTCATTCCTGCCGGACAAACCGGCGAGCGCACGGTGATGTTTGCCGGATGAGACGGACCGAAACTCTTGGCGAGTTTCGCTACCGGTGATGCAATTGGGACGGTGGTTGATGCTCTATTTTTCGAGTTCAAAACCGGAGGCTTGCAGTTGCTTTTGCACGGTGCCCGAGAACGCGTCTCCGAACGTTGCCTCTTCAGAGGGCTCCGCCAACTTGGCTTGCTCGGCCGCGACATAGGCTTGACGCTCTTTATTCAACCTAGCCAACTTGGCCTTGATCTCGGCGCGACGTTTGGACATCGCCTCGATCCGCTTGACTCGCTCTGCGGGCGACAACGACTGTAACTCCGCTGGCAATTCCGCAACGTCAATCTTGCGAATCTCATCCTCATCTTCTTCGTAAGTATCAAC
>NZ_ANOG01001112.1 GCF_000346295.1 Rhodopirellula maiorica SM1
TACTCAAGCGGCCGCTGAAAAACTGCAAGAGTGCAGCACTCACTATGTCACCGAGCCTGCCAAGGACATTATGGGGCGGCTGAGTGAGTATGCGCACGAAAAGCCGGATGTCGCCGCGATGTGGTGCTTTGGGCTTGGTTTGATCGTCGGCTGGAAATTGCGAGGGTAATTCTTCTGCTCGCTCCCCTTAGGTCGTGCGGCCATTGGTGCCGCGCGGCCTATTTTTCTTAGGCTATCTCTTTTAGGCGTCACACACTGACGCAATTTTGCCTCGATGGGCAACCGCGTCTACACACTCGTTTTATAGCGGCGAGCTTTCGTTTGAATGCTCGCGTGCTGCAGCGAAGCTCGCTGTGGACATCCCTGTGTTGCGTTTGTCTATTCTAGCGGTCTCTACCGCCCCGTTCGTATGGCAAGTTCTTATTCCTTAAGGACTGGCACTTTAGTGCTTGTCACGCCCCATCCTGCTTTGCGTTATGACGTATTGCGTGTCTCATTGCCGCATCACGATAGCGGCGGCACAACGTTTGCTTTTCGACTTGCTTTTAGTCGTATCGTGACAATTCGTAAAAATTGCCGGGTGCTTTCTGCAGCCGTGTTTCGTCCGGTTTACGCCGAATCGTCATGATCCATTGCTCCTAAAAGACAATTCACCCCCATACTTAGTTTAAAAGCAACTAAAGCAGGATTAGCAAATGCCTCTATCAATCGGACAACCGCAAACAACTTCGTTTGCCAAGCGGGCGTTTCATGTTTTCAAGGCTTGGATGAAGCAGCCGACCCAAGTGGCAACCATTTGTCCTAGTTCACCGTTCCTGATGGAAAATATTGCGGACCGCGACTGCGTCCGAAACGCGTCGTCGGTGGTCGAGCTAGGCCCCGGTGCTGGTGGAACGACGTTGGCCCTTTTGGCACAGATGCGACCCGATGGACGCCTGCTCGCGATCGAAAAAACAGATGCGTTTCGAGAAGCATTGGACGATATTGCGGATCCACGGTTCACGCCTCACATCGGAGACGCTACGGACCTGATCACGCTACTCGAACAACACCAATTCGGACGTCCCGATGTGATCGTTTCAGGAGTCCCCTTCAGTGCCATTCCGCCCGCCGTCGCCAAGAATCTCGTTCAAGCAATCCACCAGGTACTGAAGCCGGGGGGCGAATTTATTGCCTATCAAGTTCGTTCGGATGTGGAACGTTTTGCACGTCCGTTATTTGGACCCGCCGAAACCGAAAAAATCGCCATCAATATTCCGCCTTTGACTGTTTTCACCTGGCGAAAAATCCAATCGCCTTCAATGACGCGAGACATCGCATAGAGTGCTTTGCGAGGCTTTTGATGTGATTTGCCATCGACCAGCCTGCTGCGTGACCGAGCGGAAATCGGCCATTTTTGCAAATAATCGACCGAAATGGGCAATTACGGAGGAGTCACCCGGTATTGGCACGGTGCTTGCAATTTGAGCGTAATCAACCGGACTGTTGCTTGTCGAATCACCGTTTGTTTGTGTTGCCGGTCACCAACGAACTGTTGGACAATAAAGTTGGAAAACAAAATCATGATTAAGAAATTTGCGAGTCTTACTGTGGCTCTACTGTTGGCGTTCGTTACCGTTGGTTGCGATGTTGACAAGACCGAAGAAGGCAGGATGCCCGACCTCGATGTCGATGTCAGCGGCGATCCGGGCAAGATGCCTGCCTACGATGTCGAAGGCCCCGACGTCGACGTATCGATGGAGGAGAAGAGGGTCGATGTTCCCGATGTTGATGTGAACATGAAGGAAAAAGAAATGTCCGTTCCCGACATCGATGTCAGCGTGCCTGACGATAACGAGTAAGACGTCTAGGAGAGACCCACGGTTTGATCCGAGTCGCATTGGCATATCCATAGTCGTCGTAGATGTGAAAGCGGCAACTTGATTGCTGTGGGCTTCACCGTTTGGGGTAAACCAAGGCTGGCAATTTGAACACACCGACACGCGTGGATCGATCTTAGGATGGTTCACGCGTGTTTCTTTTTTCACTGACACTTCTTTTCTCACTCAATGTCAGCCCGCGAGTGCCGCATTTGCGACATCGTTTCAGGTTGATATAGGTTAGCAAACGGCTCTAGCGAAAATATGCGCAGCGGAACTGTGGCCTATGAAAGCTCTCATCATTACATGGACATCTCGCGTCCGCGATAGCTATTGGTTTGTGCCGTCGGTATTGGCTGTTACTGCGCTGATGTTGTCGTTTGTCACGACGGAGTTGGACAATCATTTTGGTTCCGAGTGGCTCGAAGAAATCGGGTGGCTTTACGCGAACGAACCCGCGGGAGCCAGGGCGGTGTTATCAACGGTTGCGGGGTCGATGATCACCGTGGCTGGGGTCACATTTTCGATGACGATTTTGTCGATCTCTTACACCACGTCCCAGGTCGGTGCTCGCTTGCTGAATAATTTCATGCGAGATCGCGGCAACCAGATCACGTTAGGAGTATTCATCTCGACGTTTCTGTATTGCTTGATGGTTTTGCGTACGGTCCGCAATGCCGAGTCAGCGCCGGTAGGCGATATGGCGAAGCAAGAATTGGCGTCTGCGTTTGTACCACACATTGCCGTGATCGTCGGGATCATGTTGGCGATTCTCAGCGTGGCGGTGCTGATCTATTTCATCCACCATATTCCTGAGAGTATCCATGTTTCCAACATCCTGGCGGGGATTGGAGGCGATTTAAATCGACAGATCGAGCGTCAATTTCCCGCTCGCGTCGGCAAGCCACACGAAGATCTCAGTCAGCGGCAAGTGGATTCCAATCTGCCACCATCATTTTATGAGACCGCAAAAACAATTCGCTCCCGAGGGTCCGGATACGTTGAATTCGTAGATATGGATGGGGTGATGGGCATTGCCGTTGAGCACGACCTGACCATCCGCATGCGTTTTCGCGCTGGGGATTTCGTTACGCCGGGCAATGTTTTGATGTTGGCGTCACCGGCATCACGCGTCAGTGATGAGATTGTCGATCAATTAAGAGCCACCTATGTATCCGGGGCACAGCGAACGGCAAAGCAAAACTTGCGGTTTGTCTTCAATCAATTGGTCGAGGTGGCCGAGCGAGCGCTTTCGCCCGGAGTAAATGACCCGTTCACCGCGATTAGTTGTATGGATTGGCTGCAATCGGCACTCCAGCATTTGGCCGAGCGTGAGATGCCCGATGCCTACCGTTACGATTCAAATGACAAACTGCGGATCGTGGCCGAACCAGAGACGTTTAGCGATTTTGTGTCACTTGTCTCGGATCAATTGCGGCCGTATGTCGCCGCCGATCGCAACGCATCGATCCATATGA
>NZ_ANOG01001113.1 GCF_000346295.1 Rhodopirellula maiorica SM1
AGCAGGATCATTCTGCAGCATCCGATCTTCCTGCCCTCGTCATTTTCCTGCCAGAAGCAACCGCTGATGTTGCTCTCAGAAAACGTTCGGCAATAACTTTGGCGATTCAATTGTTTTCGGAAGGACAAGAGTCGTACGGTGAACACACTTCATCCCAAATGATTGACGGGCAACATGATTAAAGACCAAAGCATCTCGAAGCTGGAGATCATTTTGTCAAGCAATCATTCTGCCATCCCCGTGGACATCAGCAGCATTGTCCGACCCCGTTGGGGTTCGTGTTGTTGCGATTACCGCCCCCGAGGTTGCGCTGCGCGACCTCGGGCTGTATTGTTCGACCGCATCGCGGTCAATAAAGGATCGTTAATTTCGCCGAACCTGTGATTTATAAGTTCGGAAAATCTGGCTCCCTGAATGGCACGGTTGCAAATGAATGACGCTCTGAGCGATCAAAATTCTTAATCTTAATCCTACTCTTAATCCTAATCTTTCTTCGGTGGTGGGCGAACGGGCGCGAGGGGAACTTGCTCGGATGG
>NZ_ANOG01001114.1 GCF_000346295.1 Rhodopirellula maiorica SM1
GTTAAGACGCGATGCATTGCACACGATGACAGGCTGGGAAGCCTATCCCACAATGATTTAACGGGGTTTTGTGGGGGACCAGCCGTAGAGGTCGGTTAGGGCGCCTAGCACGACGTCACATAACTGGTGTAGCCGAATGGGCTTGCTTAGCACTTGATACGCCTGCATCGATTCGGCTTCGCGACGGATCTGTTCGTCCAATTCCGCCGACATCAGTACACAGGCGGGACGGTCGGGGGTGTCGACCAGCTGTCGCATCAAATCCAGCCCGGTGACGCGAGGCATGTGGACGTCGACCAATGCCAAGTGGACTCGCCGCGTGCGGATCACTTGCAAGGCTTCGTCGCCGTCGCTCGCTTCGCTGACCTGGAAACCTCGGCGCGTGAGCCCCTCGCAGACGACACGACGGAATGCCGAATCATCATCGGTAACGAGCAGGTTTGGCACAATCATCATTGGAACGTCCTCTGCTTGCACGATCCCTCTGTCGCACAAGTCTACGGGGCACTGCCAAACGGGCAGCCAGCAAGTACACTATTATAGCTTAGCAACTTTGATGCCGGTGCCATTTTAATCCGCTGGCGGCTTCCATTTGCGTCGTTCTGAATAGGCTGCCTGTGAGTCCTTCTCCGCCAAAACCACCTGTGACGACTCCACCGAATCGGCCGGACGCCTCGCCCGCAGCGGCAGCCGCGGTCGGCGAGTTGGCCAAACGGATCATCGGCAACGTCGAACTGGCGATCGTGGGTAAACGCAAACAATGCGTTCTGTCGCTGGTGGCGTGGCTCAGTGGCGGGCATATTTTGTTGGAAGACGTGCCTGGGGTCGCCAAAACGATGTTGGCTCGCGCGTTGGCCCGCAGCGTCGGCTGCAGTTTCAAGCGGGTTCAGTGCACCCCCGACCTACTGCCGTCGGATGTCACAGGCACCTCGATTTTTAACCAGAAAACGAGCGAATTTGAATTTCGGGCGGGACCCGTTTTCACGCAAATTTTGTTGGCGGACGAGATCAACCGGGCAACGCCGCGAACGCAAGCGTCGCTGTTAGAGGCGATGGCAGAGTCGTGCGTGACAGTGGACGGAAAAACACATTCGCTGAAGCCGCCTTTCTTGGTGATCGCGACGCAGAACCCGGTCGATCACGAAGGAACTTTCCCGCTGCCGGAAGCTCAGTTGGACCGTTTTATGATGCGATTTTCGCTGGGCTATCCCTCAATGGACGAAGAATTTCGGATGTTAGAGATGCTGCAGGGGGCACATCCGGTGGACGGTTTGAAACCGGTCGCGGCGGCCGAAGAGTTAGTGCAGGCGCAGTTGGAGATCCGGCGGGTTCATGTCGATCCTCGCGTTCGCCAATACTTGTTGCAGATCGTGCATCAGACGCGGTTGCATGACGACTTGGCGCTCGGCGGCAGTCCGCGAGCGACGATCGCGTTGTTCCGTTGTTCGCAAGCGATGGCAGCGATCCGCGGGCGAGCGTATGTGTTGCCCGATGATGTCAAACGCATCGTCGCTCCCGTGATGAACCACCGTTTGATCGTCCGGCCGGAAAGTCGATTGCGAAAGGTGACCGCGGAAAAGATCGTCGAAGAGATCCTCGGCGAGATCGCCGTGCCGACGATCGAAGCGGCGTAGGCGTAGGCCGGATCAAGTCGCGGTAGCGACGCCGATCCGGCGGGGGAATGCGGTGGCGATATTGAAAAAGTTAAATTGACAATTGAACATTGAAAAATGAGGGAAGGCGGCGGGAGCCAGTAGCGAAAGTCGCAGAGACTTTTGGTTGTCGTGGGCTTCCGGTGCTTGGGCAACGCGGGAGAAGGATTGAAAAAGTTAAATTGACAATTGTAAATTGAAAAATGGGGAGGGAGGCAGGGAGGCCTTGCACCCGATGACAGGCTGGAAGCCTATCCCACATTGACGAAACTCTCGGCGAGTTTCGCTTGCAGCCTAGTCTCCCAACTCCCAGCTCCCAGCTCCCAGC
>NZ_ANOG01001115.1 GCF_000346295.1 Rhodopirellula maiorica SM1
CGAGTGAAGAGAAGCCCAAACCGGTCGCGCTTTCGCGTAACGCCCGACGTGTGTTGGGGGTGTTGGTGGAAAAGGCCAAAACGACTCCCGATAACTACCCATTGACGATGTCGGGACTGATCAGTGGCAGCAATCAAAAATCCAATCGTTCGCCTCAATTGCAGTTAGACGAGGACGATGTGCTGACAGCGATTGAAGAGCTAAAGCGAGTCGGTGCGGCGCGAGAGGTCCAAGGCAGCGGCCGAGCGACGAAGTACCGTCATGCGGCATACGAGTGGTTCGATGTCGATAGCCCCGGTGCCGCCGTGATGACCGAACTGCTGCTTCGCGGGCCACAAACCTTGGGCGAAATCCGCACCCGAGCTTCGCGGATGTATGCACTCGAAGACTTGAAAGCAACTCAAGATGTCGTCGACTCCTTGATCGCAAAAGACCTCATTGAACCTCTCTCGCCACCGGGGCGAGGACAAACGTTTGCTCACAAACTGTATCCACCCGAGGAACGGCAATATCTCGAAGCCCGACTCGAAAAACAAGCCGCATCATCCGAAGCGTCGTCATCCCCGTCACCCGCCAAGTCCAGTAACACCGCGGTGGACGCCTTGATCGCGAGACTCGAATCGGTGAACGAGCGAATCGACCAATTGGAAAAACGCATCGAAGAACTCGAATCGTAGGACCGTCGCCGGCACATCGGGAAAGCCTGGAGTGCTCCGATGGGATTGCATGACAGGTTAGAAACCTATCCCACGTTTGGGAACACAGGCAGGGAATGCGGAACACAGGCTGGAAGCCTATGCTACGAGACTTACCACTTGCACAGCGAATCGATGTAATCGGCACTGCCGTCTCGTTTCCAAGGATCGAGCTGTGCTTGCGTCTTGAGCTGTTGGCCGCGACGCAGCGGGGCGACAAAGAAACAGCTGCTGATATCGGCAATCGCGGTCATGTCACCCCACAGTTTTTCAAACTGCGCAACGGGGAAAACATCCTCTTGCGCGTTGCCCCAACGTTTCTTAACATCCTTTAGCGTGATGTAGGTTGGCATCCGCTGTGCCATCGTGCGGATCGCTTGCTCGACACGCTGAGTATCGCTCAACTCGGCTCGTGTTAATCCAAACGACTTCAACAATCCGTCGATGGAAATCCAGGTCGTCATCGAATTGTAGAAAGTCAAATCAAACTCGATCTGCTCATTGGGCATCGCCAGCCCTTCGACCAATCGCGGTCGACCATTGACGAGTGCCAATCCGCCGCCGCGGTCTTCTAATCGGCGACTGATCACTTCGAAACTAAGCGTGGTTTCCGCAGCGATGTGACGTCCCAGGAACGCGGGATCCACGTTCGCCCCAAGCGTGTCGATGTTGTGAAGCAGTAGGTATTCCAGCTCGGGCTGACGACGGAGCATTTGCTGCAGTACGCCGCTGCGGAGCATGTTGGGGATCTCGAACCAATGGCCCACCGGGTGAATGCACTGGCTGGGCACATTGTCGGTGTAATCGCTGGCTTCGCCCGCGGACTTCGCCCATCCGATCAACGCCGTACGCAAGCTTTCACGAACCTTTTGCTGTTGTTCGTCCAGAATTTGCTGGGCCGTTTCCTCCCACAAAAATCGCAAATCACGCACCGTCGGGATCATTCGCAGTCCGACGCTACGTCCCGTGGACACCATCAAATGATCGCCAAAACCAAAGGAATCATTGCGATCGAGGAATTCACGAATCGGTTCGTCGGTCAGATGGCTGGTGGTGAAGACATGCGGAATCGAGGCACCGAGTTTTTCGGCGATCGCACGATTCTTTGCCAGATGCACCTCCATGAAACTGCGATGGCGACCGGCAAAACGACAAAACGGATGAAGCGCTTTGCAAACGCCCGCGCCCTCGGTCCAGCGGCTGCCGACGCCCGCTGCCAATGTCACCACCGCCACCTTGCCGGATTGGATTGCCGCGGATCCAAGCTCGGCATATTTCTTGTCGATCCCTTCACGCAAATCAATGACATGCTCGGGTTTCACATCTTGAATCATCGTGTTGGCGGGCAGTCGATTCTGTGACAACCCGATCCGCCCGCTGACCAAATCGGCTCGGATTTGCTCGTGTTGGAATCGGTCAAAACCAATTTGATTCAACAGCGACCCCAGCGACGATTCGCTGGAATGTTCCACCGCAGATGACGGCAAGATACTCTCAAGCAACATTCCGGCAGTGGCGTTACCGGTTTCGACATCGTGACAACGTTTGCTGATCCGTTCGAGTTCCGATCGCGTTCGCAACGACAAATCGCGGAGTGGCGTACGCAAGAGTGATGGTAACACGAGCGCGTAATAGCGATCGGGTAGCATCGCATCGTTGCCACAGAGCAACTCGGCACTGGTACCGTTGTCGTTGATTTTGAAATCATAGACAACTGGATCCATGGCAAAGGGCAGCGATGTTTCCAAGTCCCGTTTGGTTTTGACCATCGCGTCGCCGAGCCATGCTTGGGCTTCGGATTTGATCTTGGGATCAAAGATGAATCCCATGCCGCCGCCAGCCATTCCGCCGAGCATCCAGAATCCCCAAAATTGGGCTCCGTAACGCTCGCGACACTGTTCGATCAATGCATCGGTAAAGCGGTTGGTTGCCCAGGGGATAATCGTTTGCAGCGGGCCTTCGAAATTGCGGGTGGTTACGTCGCCGACTTGCTTGATATTGCCTGCTTTGAGCGACTCGACAACTTCGTCAAGAATCTTGATCGCTTCGTTCCGGCCCTGCCATTCTCGCTCACTTCGCAGCAGGTAGTGTTCCGTCACCATTTCCAGAATCGGCCCCACGTTTTGAGCCATGCCGCCGTGAACCAGCACCAAAGAATCTTGGATTTGCTGACGCGTTGAATCGGAGATCTCGTCACTGCCGAGCACATGGTGAACCGGCATTAACCGTCCGCGGCTAATGCCGTGTTCGGGGTCGTTCTCTTCCGCCGTGGTTCCGCAGATCAGTTTGATGCCGGGCCAAACGCCGCCGGAATCTTGCCATCCGCCCCCACTGCCGCCAAGCCATTCGCCCAGAATCGCGCGGGCGGCGACCAGCCGGCGATCGGCTTCGCTGAGCGGTCCGGTCAGCGATTGCACTTGTCCGGTTGCCCGCATCAGCAGCGAAATCAATGACCCGAGCAGATTGGTGGAAACCGCCAGCCGAGATCCTTTGGGGATATCATTGATCTTGCTGACCAATTCCAATCCTCGTCCCGGACCGAGCATGACCTTTAACAAGTCTTCCATCGATTCACGACAGCCCTCCAATCCCGGCGGGACGATGCCCGCGGCGATCAACGCCGCTTTGAGCAGCCCCAAGTAATCGCGAGCGAAATCGAAGGTCTCGGAAATCGAATGCAGCGTCGTCGTCGCACCGAGATCGACGCTGGTCAGCCGAATCACCGGCTCGTCAATGATTCGCAGATAGGTTTCGATCGGAGGTTTGGTTTCGGAATCACGGCCACGCACGCCGAGGTCGACCGAGACATTCAGCACGCGAGCTCCCTCGGGAAAATCCATCCCCAAAAAGAAGATGTCGCTCCATGCACTGTGCGAAAAATCCATTCGTACCGCTGTCGTCTCTTTCATCAGCGGCGAAGTGTCCGTGGTGGGATCCACCTCAACCAGCTCGCGGCGAATTCGCAGCGGATGATCGGCGGGATGACCAACGCGAAACATCCACTGGTTGCCGCGAACCGTACGCACGCTGCGACGTACTTGATCGGCTAGCGTTTGAAATCCGAGCTGATGATAGGCTTGCGACAAGGCGCTGGCTAACGCGTCACTCGGCCCCGTTTGTTGTTGACACTCCAGAAAGCAATCGATCGCTTCCATGAACCGGCGAGCCAACAAGTGCTCATAGCCCTCATACGGAATTTGCCCTGCTTGCTCAACCGACAAACGCGACGGCAAATGGTAGCGGTAGATCGCCGACAAGAAAAACAATGCTCGAACGCGGCGATACAAGTTCTCTTCTTCGCGACGAAATGCATCGAGCACATGGACGTGATCGAGCAATTGATCGAGGGTTTGATCGCGGCAAACTGATTCGAGCGATTGATCACGAATCGCATCATCGTCCGACGTGATGATGTCAATCAGTGGGTTGGTTGCAGAACGAATCATTGAGCCGCATTCCCTTCCGCTCGCGTGGCAAGCAACTCAACCATTTCAGTCAAAATTCGATCACGGTCACGTCCTGATAAACCGATCGCCAATTGAGCAATCAACAACCCATAGGTGACTCCCAAGTTGTAGCGTGAACCTTGCAAACGATAGGCAAGGTAGCGTTGACGGGACGTCAACATCGCCAAGGCATCCGACAACGATGGCTTGTCGTCGGCACGTTCGGCAAGTAATTGCTCGATCGACGTCATCGCTTCGGCCGTCAACACGTGCATCCCAAAAAATCCGAGATAGTGTCCCGCTCGCAACCCTGGTGTCACCAGTTCCTGCTCGGCATAGGTTGGTGTTGGCTTTTCAACGACCGCTTCGACTTCATACAGATCGTCGCGGCGAGGCAGATGAGGCCCGCTGACGATGCCAAAGTAGGGCAGCTTATTTTCACGAGTCGACTGCACGGCTGACACCGAGCAATCAAATTCGTGGGCAATCTTAATCAACTGCTTGGCACACGGGATGTCCGATGCACTGAGGTACAAGTGATCGCCAACGAGGTGCAGGAACGGTGCGTCGCCGACAAATGACTTGGCTTGATAGATCGCGTCGGCGTAGCCACGTGGTTCAGGCTGCTCGACAAACTGGATGCTGGCCAAATGAGTCCCAGCGGCCTGTTCATAAGCCTCTTGGTCGCCAGGCCGGATCACGACACAGATCTCGTCGATGCCGGCAGAGAGCGTTTCTTCGACGATCAATTGCAGCGCTGTCTTGGTCTCGCCATTGCGGTCGACCAGTTGTTGCAGCGGCAGTGTGTTCTGTTTCGGAGCCGCTGCGGTGATAACGGCCTTGTGAACCTGCATGACAAATAGCGAGGGTACGAGAGAGGAAGATGGAAAACAGCGGACGGGCCACGAAACGGCATAGCTGCAACGGTTCGAGTATCTAACCTGCC
>NZ_ANOG01001116.1 GCF_000346295.1 Rhodopirellula maiorica SM1
TCAGGGGCGACCCACATGCTGACGAGCTCCGCGGTTTTTGCGTGCTCAGCGGAGGGCACGCAAACGGCAATCCCAACGTCGTCCCGATAGGCTGTCGCTGCAAGAAAGTGAGCGACCCTCTCGTTTTCGGTTCGCGTACGCCACTCGGTGTCAGTTCGTTCTTGTTCTTTGGCGAGCGTACTGCCGAAAGCTTCGGGAGCGTCCCCGAGGCAGCGAAGACGTATCGAACGAATTCGTTTCCAGTCAGCCGCTTGAGCACGCACGATTTGAAGATCTGTCATCGGAGCAAGCTGGTTTCGTGTCTCGGGCAGGCTAAAGGTGTCAAGCCCCGCGTTTGTTGCAAGCAGAAACCCGCCTGCGCGGACGACACTTCCCAGTCGCAACGCGACGACAAGTGGTAGCCCCGGACGTGAGTCCGGGGTACAGCGTTGTAGTAGCCACCATAGAGTCGCGAAGCGACGGCAGGTGCCAATACGGAAAAGGAGGACGATCGATTAGAGCATGGGACGTTCGAAAATGGAGGATGCATGAAGGTTTCTTTTCTTTGTCCGGCATCAATCGGTCTCAATATCTTTTTGTCCCATATCTTTTTGCCGGTCCTTTCAGCCGGGTGACTGCTGAACGGCATTTACCTAGAGGCTACCTACTTCGGCCCGCCGATCCTTCCTGACATCCGGTCAAAAGAAGGCAACCAAAGGTTGCGGCAGGAAAATGAGGAGGGGCAGGAACATGTCTGAACCCGAAGAAACTGGTAATTGGCGCCAGCACAAATGTTGACGCATGATTTCTTCAATCAGCACGTTCCGGGATTCCATCTGCGATTCATTCGGCATGCAATGACCTCTTTAGGCGAACGCCGGTGGTCACACGGCGGCGATCCAAGATGTTGCGATCACGAAAAGACGTTGCCGCCGCTCGCGTGCACCACATGGTTATTGCGCCGTGTCTGGGTTGCGGACGACTCGCAATTCGGTCTGGATCCGCAGATCCATAAAATAGTGGTCGAAGAAAGGCTATTCAAACACTCCCGAAAATATTCCTGCCAACATTTTCCTGCCAGCTCCGAGCGAGCAAATGGCAGGAAGATGGGGGCAGGAAGATAGGGGCAGCGGGGACAGGCCGCAGCGGCGAACTAGCCACCGAGACCCAAAGAGGACTCAGCCAGAAGAAGGACCACGAAAACAACCAAAGACACGAAAGTTAGGTGAATGTACTTTTCGTGTGATTTGTGTCTTTCGTGGTTTGAATTCCCCGGCGCAACGACGAGCGTATACAACTTACGACCATCAAGTCACTCTACCCCGCAACGACGGACTGCAAGAACGTTGAGCGTAACCGGGTGGCGACGGTTGACGTTGATTTCAAATTCGGCGTGAATCGCCACGCCAGTGCAGTATGCCCAGCATGGGCGTGATCTTGTGAGGTGCCTCCATTCCAAAAGTCAGTCCCCTGTACTTAGTTCCGGTTTCTTTCATGGAGTCCGTATACCAAATGAAATTCTAACGAAAGAACAGTTTGAGGCCCCTTTCCTTAGAACACCCGGCAACTGCTCCGGAGGTGACGATCCGTGCTCGAGGAAGCCTGCGAATGTGACTGTAAAACTGGCTAGCCGCCGAGAACAGTTCTGGTTCAACAAATACCGAATCGGGCGAACTTCAACGTTAAAGCCGTCGCCAGACACATTCACGCCAAGACCCGCGTTTGTTGCAAGCAGAAACCCGCCTGCGTGGACGACACTTCCCAGTCGCAACGCGACGACAAGTGGTAGCCTCGGACGTGAGTCCGGGGTACAGCGTAGTAGTGGCCACCACAGAGTCGCGAAGCGACGGCAGGTGTCGTTACGGACATTAATAGGTTGGACAAGAAAATAATCGATTCAAGAAATTTGCCTCTTATATAACAATGCAAATGACTGGCCCCAGAAAGACCGTAGTCACAGGAAGGAGGACAATCGATTAAAATATGTAAGGTTAGAAAATCGGTGAGGCATGAAATCATCTTTCCTTTGCCCGGCATCAATCGGTCTCAATATCTTTTTGCCACCCATTTTTTTGCCGGTTCTTTCCGCCGGGTGACCACCGAACGGCATTTACCTAGAGGCTACCTACTTCGGCCCGCCGATCCTTCCTGACATCCGGTCAAAAGAAGGCAACCGAAGGTTGCGGCAGGAAAATGAATGGGGCAGGAACATGTCTGAACCCGAAGAAACCAGCGACGGTTCGGTGAACTGCGGAGATACTTTCAAGGCTGGCTGGGTTACTTACGTTACGGCGTGACCAAGACGTAACTTCGATATCTCGATCTTGGTTCGCCGCAACCCAGAATTCAGATTCGGAAAAACTGCACGGCAAGACCCAACGATACAGCGGACACAGCTATCCATATTAGCATCGTCTTTAGACTGAATCGCCAATCCTGTCTCCAGCCCCAAGCAATGGCCAGAAAGCCTAAGCAAGCAATCGGGACCCAGTAGGGCGTGCGAAACACACCGACATCCGCCAAGCCAAATTCAAATTTAGGCGTCGGTCGTGAAAACGTCGCACCCGGTTCATTCTTTATGCTCTCTTCCATTTGTGCGTAGATGGCTTCCATATCTTCAACGCTGGTGCTTTGGCGAGTCCATTCCGTGAATTGATCCGGAGAAAGCTTGTCATTGCGATTGCGAATCGTCAGCCAACCATCAGACGAGCCCATTTGTGGTCTGAACGAATCGGCCTGAGGGCCGATTACGTTGTCAATCCACCAGTAACTTCTTAGCCACATCGAAGCGAGCAGAACTATTGCAGCGACACATATCGAGCTCAACAGGACGCGAAGTCCTCCAACAATGGTTTTTTGCTGGACGTTCTTTTTGGACGTATCATTCATATGCGAGCGGCCCTCGGTTGAGTCGGCGAACGCCACCGATCACGGGGCGGCGACGAGTGATTCTCAATTGTTAAAAGACGCGACTTCGCCGCTCCAGTGGATCGGAATGGTTATCCGTTGTCCGCAAGGTGCATCCACCAATCAGTGTAGTCAATGACTAGCCTGTCGAAAGATGTGTCATTCGCGACATACATGTGTAAAGGATAGCAGTATTCGATTGCGATATGCGTCCAGTTCTGCTCCGATGCCGAATTTGGATAGGCAAGCATGCAAAGAAAGATAGCGGGGCCGCACGATGCTAGGTAAATGGGAAGCGTCGCAAGGACAAGAGCGCAAACAGCAGTCAGCAACAACAGGCGATTGATGGTCAAATCTCGTCACGCATTTCAGTTGGCGAACGAATTGCGTAACCGGGAACGCGCGAGAAAGTTTCTAACGGCCAAAACGCTCAGCTCGCGTTCTCCGGTTCACGCGTTGGTTGTCCTAAGATTTGATATTTCTTGCGACTATCTTGATGCAACGGGCGTGTATCCGAGCACGAATGCTGAGAAAAGATTAGTTATGTCTTCGTCAGTAAACTTTCCGACGATGTCAACATTTTTTCCAACCTTCACGAGTATGTTTGGGGCAGCTAACACACGACCATTTAGAATAACCGCAATTCGCTTGTGCGTGGGGCCGGGCGATGCAACGAGTCCGGACGTGCTATTCTTCGGGATAATATTCGTTGACGTTGCAGACTCCATTCGCTGCGCTCCGTCTTCCGTGAACACCAAGCTAACCGCTAGTCGTCCGTGACGATCACGAAAGAATGAAACGCGTTCTATATCACTTGCGTCTGCAATGTTTGTTTCGTTGACGTAAATGCTACCGTCATCATTGGGCAGCTTGTACTCGACAACATCAGGTGCAGGCTCGTTTTGCGCAACACGGAAGACGACTTTACTTTGTTCAGCCGTTGCATCATCTGCGATAACACTGCAGGTTAGGAGTATGGAACTAAAAATAGTCAGAAAGTTAGAAAGCATCTGATGTTTCTTTCGCAAAGAGAAAAATGTTTCGTTCTTCAGTGGGATAACGAATTGCGATCTATCCGGCTTTTTTACAGACGGATAGATCGTGTGTTGAACGTGACCGCTTTGGGGCTTGGTGATTTCAATCGAACTTTGATTGATGCCAGTGATGATTTTAGCCGGTCCCGAACACTGGTTGCAAGCGTTTGACGCCGTTGCCAGACGTGCTCTGGATGCTTTGCACGTTTTGGAGTGCTGGTTTTCGAAATGCGGCGCAGCGGTTATCGCACTGGGACTTTGCAGGTTCCTGATTTAGCGGGCTTTCGTTGCTTGAAGTGCTCGTGACCAGTCATCCGCTCTCCTGATACCAACGCGGCCGACGGGGGCGGTGCATCGTTTTGCTCCAGCTTGGTTTGTCTTCCACGTAGATCATCTCCAAACTGTCGCCGCAGTCCCTCGATGAATCGATCGCGATAATTGCGACGAAGCTCGCTGGCATCGGACTCGGGGCGGAGCCCAAGTGCGTTCGCCGCACGTGCAGATAGATCATTGTCGTTGCGAAGCTTTTGTGTCCGAGCAACCGGCTGATCGTCAGCAAGTCGACGCCCGACTCGAGCAGCCCAGTCGCATATGAATGACGAAGCGTGTGAGGAATGATCGTCTTGTGGATTCCTA
>NZ_ANOG01001117.1 GCF_000346295.1 Rhodopirellula maiorica SM1
CCGCATCGTTGCCACGTAAACTTTTTTGCTCGGGCGATTCCTTTTTTGCTCAAGCGATCTCGTAGTTCAGGGTTGTGAAAAAGCTGAAGCAATGCGTTCGCCAAACTCTCCGTCGACTCCGCGGGAACCAAGATTCCAGCGTCTCCCACGACCTCGGGAAGCGACGAGTTATCTGCGGTGATCACCGCAGTGCCACACTGCATCGCCTCAAGTGGCGGCAGGCCAAAGCCTTCGTAGAGCGAGGGGTACACAAATGCAATGGCGCCACTGTACAGAGGGGCGAGTTGGGCGTCTTCGACATAACCGGTGACGATGATTTTTCCTAATGTGTCCGCGGCGATGTCGCTAAGGAATTCTTCGATGTGCCAGCCTTTTGTGCCCACTAGGACGAGATAGGTGTCATCATCAAGTTCACGGTGGACTTGATGAAAGACAGACACAAGGTGTCGTAGGTTTTTTCGTGGTTCCAGAGTGCTGACGCTCAAAAAATATTGGGCGTGCTCAGGAATCCCCAAGGTGCGTTTTGTTGCTTGGATTCGTTGGGGATCGTGGCAACGAGAGAAGGTGTTCGCTGCAGCCAATGGTGTCACGCGAACTTGGTCGGGATTGAGATCGGGACGGTACTCGAGCAAGTCGTTTCGCGTCCATTCCGAGATACACAGAACCCAGTCTTCGCTGCGAATGGCGTTGATGGTGTGTTGGAAGCGTTCGCACGCCTCAGGTTCAAAGAGGTGAGGGAATTTAATCGCAATCAGGTCGTAGACGGTTAGGAATCGAGTTAGCGAACGTTGGGAGGGCAGGTCGGGTAAAGCGTTGAACGGACTGTGTAGGATGTCAAATCCATGGGTGAGCTTCGAATTAAATGTCGTTTGCGTGCGTAGGTATTCGATCAAGGGGAGAGTCGGGCGTACCAGTGGGTATAGATGAGTCGAGGCGAGGTAGCGAATCGGTTTAGAGAGAGTCTCAACCGTGTGCCGGGCAAATGGCAGGGAGACGACGTCGCGGTCGAACTCGGGGGTCGTTTTGGCAATTTCGATAACATCGTCAAGATGATTGATGTTGCCGTAGGCGGTCCAGTTGACGTCAATGTCTTGCCGGCTAAGCAGGTATTTGGCTACTTGCTCGACTACACGAAAGACCCCTGTTCTGCTTTTATTGGTGACTCTTGCCGCTCCCATAACCGATAGATCGTACAGCACGCGCAGGTTGCGATCGTGTGCGTCAGCAAGCGGTGGCGATGGTTGAGGTGTCACAAAAATGCCTTAGGGGATTTGTCGAAGCCCGTTTAGTTCGGTCAGAGCCTGGCCTTTTCTTCGACCTTCCACTTCAGTTTGGGGCGTACCACACCAGGCAGTGGTTCAGCGGTGATGCCATGCCCCTCGACATCGGACACATCGAACCGAATGCACTCTTCATCTTGAAAGGCTTCGATGTGGATCGGCACACAGTCCACTCCCAGGTCAACGGTGTAGGTACCTCGGTTGAGCAGGTTTCCAGGGACGGAGCAAGAAACCTGAAACGTCTGGCGATTGAGGTTTTCCGCCAAAGTTGTGTTCGAGCCAAACAGCGTGACGTTGTCGGCATTGCGGACAAGGATGCCAACACGAAGGCCGGCCATGGGGCGTAACAGTTCAAAGTCAAGTCGTAATTCGATAGCTTGATCGGTCGAAAATACCGCAGTCGGTTCGCTGTTTGAGGTGTAGGTTGCAAAGCGAATCGGCCGTAGGCAGGGGGTGCCTCCGATGTTGATCGTTGTTCCTTCAGGCCACTTTCTAACCGCTCCAATCTGGTCCCCTTGTTGTTGCAGATAGTGCCCAATGACGTCATTGATTTCGCCAATTTTCGCTGTGCGTCCCTTTTCCATTAGGCAGGCACGCGAGCAGAGGCTCCGTATCGCACCCATGTTGTGACTGACAAATAGCACTGTGCGTCCGCCCGTGGCTACACTTTTCATTTTGCCGAGACATTTGTTTTGAAATTCGGCATCGCCCACCGTCAACACCTCGTCCACGATGAGGATCTCTGGTTCAAGATGTGCAGCAACCGCAAAGCCGAGTCGGACTCTCATTCCTGATGAATAACGTTTGACCTGCGTTTCGAGGAACTTGCCAACGCCTGCGAATTCGATGATTTCATCAAATTTTTGGTTGACTTCCCGGCGAGTCATTCCCAGTAGTGTTGCGTTCATGTAGATGTTTTCGCGCCCCGTCAAATCGGGGTGAAATCCCGTGCCCACTTCCAAGAGGCTGGCGACTCGTCCATTAAGGTCAATCCTGCCGGTGGTGGGACTGGTTACGCGTGAAATCAGTTTCAACAGCGTGCTCTTGCCCGCGCCATTGCGGCCGATGATCCCAAAAACTTCACCTGGCTGCACATCAAAGTTGACGTCCCGGACTGCCCAGAATTCGTGTTGCTTGGAATTCGGTTGTTCGTCCGTTGGCCGATCGGTGTGCTGCCGTCCTGGGAGGATCGATTTGAGTTTGCGGGTCAAGCCCGCTGCTAAATCCGTCAACGAATCCGCATGGGTTAGCCCGAGTTGGTATCGCTTTGACAGGTTTTCGACATGGACGGCAGGTTCATTCATAGCATCGTGCTGGGCGAGTTCTATCGTCTTCGTAGGAGGAAATCGGGCTAAAAGGGTCAGACGATATCCGCAAATGTAGATTCCGTTCTTCGGAAAAACACGAGGCCGGTTAGCAACAACAAAGTGGTCAACAGCATCGACACAGAAAGCCATGTCCAGTTTGGAGGCTCTGTGCCCAGCAGCGACCAGCGAAACCCTTGGACAACACTAAACATCGGATTTAAGTGGAGTAGCCACTGCCAGCGTTGAGGGACGATTTCAACAGGGTAAATCACGGGGGTTAGGTACAGCAGTGTCTGGATCAGGAACGGCACGGTGTGTTTAATGTCACGAAATCGCACGTTCAGTGCTGTCAGCCATACGCTCATTGAAAATGAGATATAGCTCGCGGCAATGAGAAACAATATTGCGAACGGAGCGTAGATCGACGCTCCTACGCCGTAGATGACCATCAGCACAGCCAGGATGGCGAATTGGATCAAAAAATCGACCACGGCGACGCCAAGCGACGACAGCGGCAGGATCAGGCGTGGAAAGTAAATCTTTGTCAGAATGTGCGATTGCGAGACAACGCTTTCCGAGGCATTAGCCAACGATGATGCGAAGAAATTCCACAACACAAGTCCAGTGAGAATGAAGATGGGATACGCCACCTTTTGAGTTTGGTCAAAACCCGCGAAATGACCGAAAATCAATGAGAAGATGACCGTGGTGATCAACGGACGAACAATCGCCCAGCCAATTCCCAGAATGCTTTGCCGATAAATCAGAGAGATGTTACGGGCGGTTAAG
>NZ_ANOG01001118.1 GCF_000346295.1 Rhodopirellula maiorica SM1
CTCACTTGAATGAATTCGTGCGTGCGAGTTATCAGACATGGACTCAGCGAGTCGAAACGGGGATCTACAATATCACCAATACGGGTCGAATCACCACACGCGAAGTTGCGGCGTTGATCAATATGCATTTGTTACCCGACAAGAAATTCACGTTCTTCGACGATGAGAGCGAATTCATGAAACGGGCTGCGAAAACGCCGCGTTCGAATTGCGTGATGGACAATTCGAAATTGCTTTCCACGGGAATCCAAATGACGCCTGTTCATGAGGCAATCGAGCAAGCGTTAAAATCGTGGACACCAGTTGACGAAGAATAAGTTCAGATTCGCTGCATCGGATTTGCGCCAACCTAGCTTCCTCCCACACCGGTAACATCGCAAATCCTCACCATTAAAAAAGGTCAAAGATGAAGGGTATCATCCTGGCGGGCGGCTCTGGCACACGACTACACCCAGCGACTCGCGGCGTTAGCAAACAGCTGATTCCCATTTATGACAAGCCGATGGTTTACTATCCGCTTTCAACTCTGATGCTGGCGGGCATTCGAGAATTCTTGCTGATCTCGACGCCGCACGACCTGCCCGCGTTCAAGCGACTTCTAGGCGACGGGTCTGACTGGGGGATCAATCTGCAATATGCCGAACAACCCAAACCCGAGGGACTTGCCCAGGCCTTTGTGATTGGCGCCGACTTTGTTGGCCGTGACCGCGTTGCGTTGGTACTCGGCGACAACATTTTTTACGGTCAAGGGTTCCGCAAGACGTTGGCTGCGGCCGCCCAAAAAGAGGTCGGGGCAACGGTGTTTGGCTACCGTGTTACCGACCCTGAGCGTTATGGGGTGGTCGAGTTTGATGCAGCGGGAAAAGTCATTTCGATCGCAGAAAAGCCTCAGCATCCCAAATCAAATTTCGCGATTCCCGGACTCTATTTTTACGACAATTCGATCATCGAGATCGCAGCAAACCTGAAACCATCGCCACGTGGCGAGCTGGAGATCACCGACGTCAATCGCATCTACATGGACAAAGGTGAACTGACTGTCGAGCTGTTTTCGCGTGGCTTCGCCTGGCTCGATACAGGCACCAAGGACTCACTACTTGATGCGTGCAATTTCGTTGCCGCCGTCGAAAAACGCCAAGGACTAAAAATTGCCTGCCCCGAAGAGATCGCCTATCTCAATGGTTTCATCGATCGAGAACAATTGCTGAGCTTAGCGAACCAGTTCAACAATGATTATGGCCAGTACTTAAAATCGGTTCCCCACCGAGGTGAGCCCGAGCGAAGTTAGCCAAGGTCGTTTATTTGTGTCATGTCACAGGGATGGTACATTGCAAAGCGGCCCCCTCTGAATCACTATACGATCTATCAAATAGACATTTTTCTACTCTAAGCACCCGCGATTTTCATGAACGATCTTGCCATTGTCGGACTCGGTTACGTCGGCCTGCCCTTGGGACTTCAATTTGCCAAAAATGAATGCCAAGTTCTGGGGTTAGATATCGATGCTGCCAAAGTAGACGCAATCAATGCGGGCGAGTCGTACATTCACCATATCTCGGCCGAATCGATCGCCGATCAAGTCAACGCAGGACGGTTGAAGGCGAGCACCGACTTTTCATTGGTCAGTGAATCACGTGCGGTTGTGATTTGTGTGCCAAGCCCGCTCAATAAGAATCGCGAACCCGACATTTCGTATATTTTGCAAACAGGCGCTGCGATCGCGCCCTATCTGAAACCTGGCATTTTAGTCGTCCTCGAATCAACCACCTACCCAGGCACCACGGACGAGGATTTACGCAGCGTCCTCGAACAAGGTTCCGGAATGACCGCGGGCAAGGATTTTCACCTCGCATTTTCCCCTGAGCGAGAGGACCCAGGCAACCCCGATAGCAAAGTAGCGACGATTCCCAAAGTCGTCGGCGGATTGACACCGGCATGTTTAGAGAAAGCGATCGAACTTTATTCACGTGCCGTCCAGCGCGTGGTGCCAGTTTCAAGTTGTCGTGCAGCAGAAGCCACCAAGTTGCTCGAGAATATTTTCCGTAGCATCAATATCGCTCTCGTCAACGAGCTGAAGGTCGTCTACGAAGCGATGGGGATTGACGTTTGGGAAGTAATCGAAGCGGCGAAGACGAAACCGTTTGGCTACATGCCGTTTTACCCCGGGCCAGGTCTCGGTGGTCACTGTATCCCGATTGATCCGTTCTATTTGACCTGGAAGGCACGCGAATATGGCCAAGCCACTCGCTTCATCGAATTGGCCGGCGAGATTAACACCTCGATGCCAACCTATGTCGTCCACAAGGTCGCCGAAGCGCTCAACTCGGTTCGCAAACCGCTCAATGGCAGCAAAGTGCTATTGGCCGGATTGTCGTACAAAGCCAATGTCGATGATGATCGCGAATCGCCTGGTTATATCCTGCTGCAAATGCTCAAAGACGCTGGTGCCGAAGTCGCATTCTATGATCCCTATATCCCCGTGATTCGCCCGAGTCGTGAACATGCGCATTGGGCCGGCACCAAATCGATCCCGTGGGACCGGGCCACGGTGGAATGTTTTGATTTGACCTTGATTGCAACCGCTCATGCCAACGTCGATTACCAACAGCTATGCGATTGGTCACAACTTGTCGTCGACACTCGCAATGCCACCAAAGGCATCGAGTCAGAAACACGGGTTATCAAAGCTTAGAAAACCGAGTGCTGCCTGTTGATACTGCCCCCCTGCTCGTCGAGCAGGGTTGATCGTGTTGCGACGCCGGATTTCCCACCACCGACGACGGAGAATCCACCGCTACGATCGCCGCGTTTTCGATCGCACGTCCTCGGAGTATGATTGAGCGTTTCGCCTCGATCCTCAGAGACATGCTACGTGAGTCCTCGTTTTCGCTCGCTTCGGCTCCGACTGCTGTTGCCATTGGTCATGGTTTCCATGATCGCGGCGGTCGTGGTGGCATGGGCCTCCTATCGCTCGGGGGATCGTTTGTCACGAGAACAGATCGAGACACGTTACCGATCGATCGAAGCAACGCTCGTCGGAGCACCGTTTCCATTAACTCAATCGATCACTCAATCGCTTTCGGACCTGACCAATACCGAGTTGATCACGATCGGAAATCGAGGAAACGTGATCAATGCATCGATCCCGGTGCCTGAGAACCGATGGAAGCAACCTGCGAATTCATCCGAGCCAAGCGATTTTCAATTCGTGAGAATGGGATCCGAGGTTTTTCTGTACCGGATTTTCTCTCGCCATGGTCCTGCTGCCGGCAACGACGGAGTCGACCGGATCGCGGTGTTATTCAATTACAATGATTTGCACCGTGCCCGCATCCAGGCGGCGGCTTTCCCGCTTGCGACAGGTTTTTCGACGATTCTGTTATTGTCATCGATCACGTTTTGGATCACCCATCGTTTGACCAGTCGGTTGTCGTATCTACAGCGTCAAGTGAACCAAATTGCCGAAGGCCATTTCGATACCGAAATCCCCACCGATCCGATCGATGAACTGGGACTACTCGGGGCGTCGGTCCAACGCATGTCGGATCAACTATCGCAAATGTGGCAACAATTGACTCGGACTCAGGGCGAAAAGCTGTTACACCAACTTGCCTCGGGACTGGCCCATCAACTACGTAACAGCTTGACGGGAGCACGGATGGCAATCGAACTGCATCAACGAAGCTGTTCTGATTCAGAGGACACCAGTCTTCAAGTCGCCATTGACCAGATTGAACAAACCGAAGACTACGTTCGTCAACTGACGCTAGCCGCCGCAGGCAAGCAAGACGAGGATCGCCCCGAACGATTGATCGATTGCATCCATCATCTGCAAAACAGTATCAATCCGATCGCCAAACATCGCCACGTGCCACTGCAGTGGTCGCTCGCAGAGGGTCTGCGAGATGTCATGGTTGGCGATGGGCCCAGCTACTCAGCCGCTGCGTCTAACCTGATTCTCAACGCAATCGAAATCGGATCCGAAGTCCGAGTGAGTGTATCGCTGATACGCGACCAGAGATGCCAAATCGTGATTTGTGACAACGGTCCCGGTCCTCCAGAGCAGCTTGCGGACGAAATTTTTGAACCCTTTGTCACTAGCAAACCCGAAGGTCTCGGGCTTGGACTGCCGCTAGTTCGCCGGACCGCACAACGTCATGGCGGCACCGTGAAATGGGAACGCTGTAACGGATGGACTCAGTTTACGATGACCACTCAAATCAGCACCACGTCTCCTTCGCCATCCGCCAACAAGCTCTTATGAACGCAAAACGCAGCATCCTTGTCGTCGACGACGAACCCTCCATTTGCTGGGGATTTGAACGACTACTCAGTGGCGCAGGCCACGAAGTGCTGATCGCCTCGTCGGCCGAAGACGCGATTGAAATCGCTCAGTCGCGTCCGCTTGATTTAATCCTACTGGATGTTCGCTTACCCGGCGAAGATGGGATCACCGCACTACCGAAGCTACAAGCCGCGACAAACGGCGCTCCGGTGATTGTGATGACGGCGTTTGGCGATCTCGAGACGGCCGTGGGAGCGGTACATGCCGGTGCATGCGATTATTTAACCAAACCCTTCCGGCTCGAAGACGCCGCGAAAGCATGTGAGCAGGCGCTGCGTGTCGGCGGCCGGCTTGCACCAGACGAACCGGAGACCACACCGCCCAGCGACGCCTCGTTGTTGGTAGGAAAATCGGCAGCGATGCAACAAGTGTTTCGTCAAATCGCGTTGGTCGCAGATAGCGACTTATCCGTTTTGATCACTGGCGAAACGGGTACCGGCAAAGAACTAGCCGCCGCAGCGATTCATCGACACAGTCGCCGCAGCGACAAACCGTATCTGCCGATTGCTCCAGTATCGCTAAGCGAAACGGTGATTGAAAGCGAGTTGTTTGGGCATGTCAAAGGAGCATTTACCGGCGCCGATTCAAACCGCGCCGGATTGTTCGAACTCGCCAGCGAAGGCTCGATTTTGCTTGACGAGATTGGCGAACTTCCCTTGGCGATCCAGGCCAAGCTGTTGCGTGTTTTGGAACAGGGCGAATTTACCGCAGTCGGTGACGTGGCTGCTCGCCGATCAAATGTTCGCATCATTGCCGCGACCAATCGTGATCTTGAACAAGCGGTTCATGAGGGCACGTTTCGTGAGGATCTGCTGTATCGACTAAGTGCCGTTTCGATCCGCCTGCCGCCGCTGCGACATCGCAGCGAGGACATTCCCATGTTGATCGAGTACTTCCTGACGCGGCTGGGCTATCCCTCGCCCAAAAATGCTACCGATCCCTCGCTGATCGATGCGTTACAGCAGCGTTCTTGGTGGGGGAACGTTCGCGAGCTGCGAAACGCGGTTGAACATGCTTCGGTGATTGCCCGAGGTCGTCCGCTGTTGCTCAGTGACTTTCCCGAGGAACGACAGAACCGTAGTGGCACCGTCGACGCACCGACAAATTCGCTTAGCAAAGCGGTGGCTTCGTGGACGACGCAGGAGTTGGCGGCGGGGAGCGAAAATCTGACAGACCTGAACGAGCGGTTTCAAGCCGCCGCGATGCCGACCCTGTTGCGACTCGTGCTCGAACATACCGATGGCAATCGGGCCGCCGCCGCCGACATGCTTGGGATTCATCGCGGCACACTGCGGGAATGGATTAAACGCTACCCCAGCGAAACCGAAACGGAGTGATCACCATCTACTGTTCGTTGATGGGATTATCTTCCAAGTCGCCTTCGGTCAGAATTTGAAAACCTTTCTCCTGCAGCGTCTTCATCGCAAAATCGATATTTTCGACCATGATTGCCACTGCGGGCTTTCCATGCGGACGAACGAGCAGCGGATAGGCTTGTACGATATTCAACTCGGCTTGCAGCAACGCTGTGCAAACTCGCAACAGTGGTTGCGGGCCCGTGGGCAGTTCGACGCCAATCAGATCGGTCTCAATGATCGCCAAACCACTGCGTTCTAGAATTTCTCGTCCGCGATCGGCGTCGCTCACCAAGAAACGCACAAATGCACATTCCGCAGCATCGCTGATCGAGAGCGCACAAATACGAATCCCAGTCCCCTCGAACCGTTTGACCACTTCCAGCAGCTGGCCAACGC
>NZ_ANOG01001119.1 GCF_000346295.1 Rhodopirellula maiorica SM1
ACGTGTGCGATTGGTTCAAAATGGTGATCCGGCTCCACGCGGGCGTCGCTTCGCTGCCGGTTCCATCGATCACTACTGCCCGCCGCTTGCGCTACTGGCTCGAAGCTTGGTCGATGGCGCTCACCACCGCATCCACAATCCGACCTCGGATCTCATCAAGGTTCTCGATGTCTTTGAAGTAGATCTGGTGCGTGGAACCACCGTGAATCAAACGGGCGTGTCTGACGGTCACCGTATAGGGCTCTGTGTCGGCGTCCACGCCCTCATGGTCGGCGTCGTCCTCGGGAATATCCTGGGACACTGTCGCTATGTAGAAGCACCTTTCTGAATCGCCCGTCAGCAGGACGATGTGCCTCAAATATTCCACGTTCTGATCGGGCTCCTCGAACTGGATGTCGTAATCCGTGCCATCCCACAATGAACCATCAGTGATGTCGCTCGATAAAGCTTCGACAACTGCCTCCAATCGCTCGGCTCGCTTTGCTTTCATCGCCGCCACACCTGCGTCCCGTTTGGTGAGCTTCTCTTGTCGACGGGCTTCGTTTTTGATTGCCGCTGCGATTCGCTCTTTTGCCGTTGGCTGTTGGGGCGATGGCGACTCGCTGGCCTCCTCTCGCTTCCATTTCACGCTGGACTCTGTCTCTCGATCCATGCAGTCCACGATCGTCACGTGAAGTGGAAGGTGCATTCTTTCGGGGCGAGGGGCCTCATCGACCTTCGTTTCAAGAAATGACGTGGAATGCATGCCATCCCCGATTACGCGAACCTCGCAACCGCGATCCTTGAGGAACTTTGCGATTTCGATTGCCGCCACAGTCTTCCCGCCGCCTCGGGGTCCAGTAATTGTGATCTGCATCTTTTTTGCTCTCTCTCTAACTAGGGTCTGCGTCGTCCCACTCCGCATGGGACAGATCGCCTGCT
>NZ_ANOG01001120.1 GCF_000346295.1 Rhodopirellula maiorica SM1
ACACCATTGGGTGCGACGAGACAATGAGCGTCGTCAGCGATTTCAGAGAACAAGCGAGCGTCGTTGTCTGAGCAAACAAGTGTTAGGTCCATACGCGAGGCCACTTCGGACTCGCAACGCCTGAGCGCACGGGCCTCCCTCGCAAAAACGGCACGTCGAAACGGATTGCGAGATCGATCGCGAACCCCCTCGGCGATTTGAGCCAAACAATTGTGACTATCAAAGACCAATGGAATCTGCCACGGTCGCTTGAGCGCAAAAAATGCGGTGTCCAACATGTTCATGTGGATCGCATCGAAGCTGCGTTGCGATATTAATTGGTCTGCGACATCCAAAATGGCATCGGAAGCATTCTTAATCACGAACAGGGGTGGTCGAAAACGGTTGCGGATCAGGTTGGACAACACTCGCCTGAGGACGCTGGGTTCCTTCACCGCAACGACCTCACATAGCCCCGAGAGTGCTTCGATGGCTTCGTCTGGATTATCGGCTGCCGCATGAGACACCATCGTCACGTTGTGATGTTCGCAGAGCCCTTTTAGGATGTGAAAGGTCCTGAGATTGCCTCCATCGTGAAGTGGATAAGGAAACTGTTCTGTCAGGAAGAGTATATTCAATGGGAAGTCTTTGTTTTGGATATGGCGTTGCCCAGTAGGGGACACAGGTCATTAAGGCTATTAGTGCAAAGCGTGTGAGCCGCGTCTCTCAGCGATCCGAAACGTTAAGTCTCGGAGAGACGCATCTACAGTTGCCCCTCATGATTTGGTGCGACCTGATAAAAAGCATCCTTTTCCTCGGACAATGTGTTTTTCGATTGTCAATCATTTCCAAAGAGAGCCCTAACGCTTCTTCAATAGAATGAAAAAGCTACATGCGCAGTTCGGATCTCGTTTCAAGAGCCTAGGATCGAGGTATTTGAAAGGCTGAATTGCCCATGCGGTAAGCCAGCGCGCGGCAAAACCCGCTTTTCCCGGCAGCATCGCTTCAGCTGCCCGCTCGGCGAAATGCGCGATCGCACTGATGGGCCCTCGCGTTGGTCCAACCCGTATCACGTCGCATTCGTGAAACAGCATTTTCAGCCCTTCCGGTGAGTAGCGAAAATAATCGTCTGGGTCAGCGTGGATGGGATGAGCGAACGGAACACTGCACCATAGCAATCCTCCGGGTTTTAAGACCCTGACCATTTCAGCCGCCATATCAAAAGGACGGCGGACGTGCTCGAGAACTGAATCACTAGTGACTGCGCCGAATGAACCATCGCGAAACGGAAGCCAATGGGCGTCGCCAACGACATCGCAGTTTTCATGCGGAAAGATATCCAAGTTTGCCCAATTCTGTGCCAGGGTATCGTTTGGTTCACCCGAGCCAACATTCAAGATCCACTCACCTTGCACTTGATTGAGAAAATACTGACGGTCTGGCTTAGAGTAGTTCGTGACATCGGTCTGCGGCAACAGCCTTTTCTGCCGATAACTTTTTCGCTTCTTACCCGTTGACTTCGGCATGCTCCACGCCACATCGATTTTTGCGAATTCGGAATCTGCCGAATGAAGAATAGGAAGTCGACCGTCGGCGATCACAGGAAAACCAACGTTGCATCCGGAGCAACGTAAAGAACCTGCATCTTGTGATAGTGGCGACTTGCAGTCGGGACATGCAATTTTATCAAGCAGTTCACTTCGGATCAAAATCCTCGTATCGTCTTGAGTCACAATAAGATTTTCAGACACAGTGGGGTTCTCCTGGGGTCAACTGACTACTTTGTACCAAAACCGATAAAAATGCCTTTTGAGCCCAGCGACTGGACTAGTGGATGCCGCTGAAACCGTCCTACGAGGAAGCTCCATTTTGCCATCGATCGAGTTCGATAGCACGGACTCGTACGCATCCTTTAATTTCAGCTCGGCAACCCAATGTTCGACCTGTTGCTGTTTCGCGGAATCAAGTTTTGATTTCCAACGTCCTGAATCCGCTCGCTCTGGATGGTGCATGCGTTTGGCATAAGTGAAAACTGCATCAGAAAGCGGTTTGACCGATTCGGAGATGCGTTTCATGACTCGTTCGGGATCTTGGACCAGATCTTCAAACGCAACCACGAGCGAGTTTTCTGACGAGTTTCCAATTTCGTCGCAATCGCGAAGCCATCGCCTCGCGTTTTCCTCGATCGACGCATTGGAATCATGCCTCGCAATCCCGCTTGTGATCGCGGCATGCGGTTCACGAACCATCTTGATAAAAATGGTTGAAGGAAATAATCGTGAGATCAACGCGGCATGTCGCAGATTGGACGGCGTCTTTAGAACGAGTGTTTGTCGGTCGCCACGAAGCAATGAAAGAAACTGGCCAAACGCCTCGACCGAATGTGGACACTTGCCCATCTCTCGCTCAGATTCCACCAAACGATGAAGTGTCGTCCCTAATGCATCTTCGTTAACGCCATAAGAATCGTTGTCCTGCGTTAGGCAATTAAACATAAACGTATTGCCAGAACCAACGGCACCACAGACAAAGATATTTTGGGGAGCAGATTTAGATTCAGTATTCATGTGGGTTGGGTGCTCATAATTCTTTTCGGATGATTTGCGACTCAATGCACCTATCGTTAGCCCATGATTAATTGGGGCGTGTTCATTCGGTCATCTAGCGACTATTTAAGCCACTGCACAATTCGTTTAGTTCAGATGTCAGTCATGGAAAAGTTTGATTCGTATATTCGATCAACTTCAGGGTCATAGGTTTCCAAAATGTTGTCTTCACTCTCGATTTCGGACGCCATGATCGCTTCGTCGGAGTAAACGACGCTGAATCCCAACGCCAAGGCATGCCACCAGAAGAACCATTCCCCACGAAGTCCGCTGATAAACACTGTGGTGACCAGAAACATAACAAGTGTTGCGTCTATACAACCACCTAAAAAAGCAGTTCTTGTATCGCCGCGTCGGTGAGCAGCCGTAACCGTTTTGCGCACGGCAAACCATGACGTTGCCAAGGCTGCAAGAAAGATTGCAAGGCCCTGGACTCCCCAGCTCGCCGCCGTATCCAGAAAGCCGTTTTGACTAGCACGAAAGGTGTTTTGCCATTCAATCGGAATATACGTTTGGCCCAAATGGGTTTTGAAAGCGTTACCACCCGAACCCAGGGGGCGATCCTTGATCATGTCAAAGGTCGCCTGCCACAAGATTAACCGACTTTCGGCGGCAATGTCTCGCTCTTCTTGCTCTGCGAAAGTGGTACTAAATCGCCCGAACACCTTCTCTTGTTGCTCTGGCCCCATAATGAACATCGCCCCCATCGCAGCGACGAGAAGTGCGGTCATCCCATGGCGTCGCACTTTTCCTTTTGATTGAAAAATAGCCAAGCGGCACCGAGTAACAAACCGNGCAGCCCG
>NZ_ANOG01001121.1 GCF_000346295.1 Rhodopirellula maiorica SM1
ATCCTCAAACAAGCGAGCCTCAAAGATGTCTTTCTCGATCAGCAGGTGGTCGCCCATGACACGTCGAGATTCGCGGCGCAGTGGGAACGGTGACCACCACACTGCCTCGTAGCATTCCATCGCCTTTCGCGTTTCAGGCGTACAACGATTCTTAAGGTGATCCCACACACCCATCGCCTCTTTGACAAGGTCCTGGTAGATCTCTTCGCTGTCCTTGATGGTGTCGCGCTCGCCGCCGAGCGAAAACCACCAGAACAATTGAATCGCCGAACCGTCTTGGTTCAGCGATTTTCCTTGCGAGAACTTGTCAACCACATGAGGCCGGTGCGGGAACGCGCCGCAGTCATCATGCGTGACTGCCCATTCGGGCGGTGAGTAAGGAATCGGGTGTTCGCGTCGATGGGCGACCACGTAAAGCGCACAAGGAAGCGTCTTGTCATCGCCCTGCGGAGGCGCCAGCGACTCTCCAAATTCATCTCGCCCCTCACGCCCAATTCGGAAGTCGGCACCTGCAGCCGCGGCAAGCAACCCGTCGCCGGTTCCGTCGACAAACAGGGGAGACACCAGGCGGAACGAACTTTCGGTCGAATGCTGAGTGATATCGACCGAACGAATCCGATTGTCGTCCGTCTCACAGTCATCCAGTCGGGTGTTCAGATAAAGATCCAGGTTGGGCTCCCGTTCGCACCATTCACGTAGGATCAAATCCCAAATGCGTCGATTATCCGCGACTGGCGAACGCTTTGCATACTCCATCAGCAGCTCTTCAAGGATTCCTCCTTCGCGCGCCATGCGGTTATGCCACATGGAAGCAGCACCGTGTGGCGGGACGAGTGCAAAGCTACTTGAATTGCCTCCCAGGATCGGACGTTGCTCGATCAGCGCAACACGCACGCCAGCACGTGCTGCCGTAATCGCCGCGCAAATCCCTGGAATGCCGCCTCCGCAAACAACCAGTTGAAATTCCAATCGTGTTTTTGACTTCATCAAATGCCTAGGTTCTCATCTTAGATTGAATGTTGGGACTGGAGACTGCACGCCAGCACTCCATCACGAAATATCGACATGCGGTCACCTTTGATAATAGCGTGAAACGAGCGCTATCCATTTGGCTTGATTGCCACTTTTTCTGAGCAAGTCATTGAAGCGAGTAGCTCTTCCGATGCTTCCGATTCAGTTGGACTCAGATTCTTTCGTTTTCGCTGTTCCATCAATCGAAGACTTTGCGCGTTGCATTTGTATCGACGGGCAACAGCTGAACCGCGTCGGCCTGGACATTGCCGCCTGCGCCTTCAGATGACAGTTGAACGAAAATGGTTTCGCCCTTGGTGAACGCAAATGTTCCGATCGAATGAAATCCATCGTCCTGTGGGGGCTTCTTCATGTTGACCAAAGAACTCGATGTCTTTTCGCCGTACTCCACTTTGACAGGAACCTTGGAACCGCGGTTGAGGTGAGCCTGATAGGCAATCCGAACTTCGTAGTGATCCGACGATGGAATCTTGACGGGAAAACGGATCGTTGATGCATCGCGATCCCTTGCGACCACATAGCCGGTGCCAATGAAGCCGGGAAGCGCGAACTCGCTCCGCCAAACCTTGCTTTTGATCGCATCGCGATCGTCGACAACAATGCCGTCTAACGAATCCGGATTGGTGCCTTTAGCCTGCCCGCTTCCATCGGCCATGGGCAAAGCGTCGCCCGGATGAACGAACTCGGCATCAACCGATTCGCGGTACGTCTTTCCGGGAAGACGCAGCAACTGCTCCATTTCACTCCAGTGCGATTGATACACGTCGCGAGGCAGGCAGTCGTGACGAACGCAAACACTGGTTGCCTTGCCAACCACCTCGCCCATCATGCCACACGTTTTCATGACACGGGTTGTGCCAAGTGCTTTGTGCGTGATGCTGATATTGCGGCCCGCCATGAAAAGGTTGCTGATATTTCTTGAATAAAAGCAGCGATACGGAACAGGATATCCGTAGGCACGGTCGACCCTCTTGTCGTGCTCCGCAATCGAAATGAATGGGTTGTCAGGGAACTTGTCGGCGTATTGTTGTTTGGGATAGTGCAGGTCAACCGACCAAGTACTTGGCACGCAACCATCGACAAAATCGCGTTTTTCGACGACGTCATCACCGGTCAGGATGATGTCGCCCATCAGTCGCCTTGATTCGCGTGGCCCACCGACGTAGGCGACCCACGTCAAGAATGCACCCTTGTGTTCCTCGGCACCACCGCGATTCTTCATTGCGTTGAACGCACCGTAGACGGCACGCAGATTCCAGTCGCGAATTCCTTCTGCATCGTTGATTGCATCCTTGTCAAATCCGCTTTCCCAAAACCATTCGCCGTGATGGTTCCGCGGATAGGGAAAGTCCTCCATTTTGAGGTCAAGGGCCCAGGGAGTTTCCGGAAATGACTTGGCAGTCTCGGATTCATCCCAAGTCCACATGTTGCTCATGCCCATTCGTCCTTCGGGTGTCATCTCCCAGTCGGCTTTCGCCAGATAACCCACGGTGCCGTGGCCAGTACAGTCGACAAAGAATTGACCAAGGAACTTCTTATGCTGACTGGTTTTGGTATCGAATGCGCCAACGGACGTGATGCGATTGTCTTTCGTTTCGACTTTGAAAGCGTGATGATTCAGGAAGAGATCAATGTTGCTTTCGGCTCGAACGACACGTTCTTTCTTGGCGTCCTCAAACTCTTCGTAGGGGGCAGGTGACTTGGTCGCTCGATCGCAGAATTCCTCGATGATTTCTCCGATACGGGGGAACTTTCCACGACGAATGTGTCCCTTGGCCCAGACACGGACCTCGCTGGAACCATTTCCACCCAGCACCGGTCGATTTTGGATCAGCGCAACGCGACAGCCCATCCGAGCTGCAGAGATCGCCGCTCCCATCCCGGCGTAACCACCACCGACCACAACCAGATCGTAGCCTTCGTGCCTGATCGGCTCATTGTCGATGTTCAGGAGATCGCGTCGCCATTGCGGCAGGATATCAGAAGTATTGGGCGGCGGGTTGTCATCTTTCGTAAACAGAATCGCATCGCAACGTCCATCGAACCCGGTAAGATCACGAATCGTGACTTCCGATTCCAAAGCGTCGATTTGAACGCTTCCGCCGTCGTGCCAATGCCACTGTCTTCCCTGTGTCCCAAAGATCTCGTTGAGTGGTTTATCGTTGATGACGATCTGGAATTTTCCGGGTGCATCGCTGGCTTCCCATCGCGCCACCCAGTCTTTTGTTCGCACAAAAACTCTGTACTCTCCTGTTTCAGGGAAAGTCACCTTGGTTGAAGCGTCATCCACCGGACGACCCAACCCGTGGGCGAGCAAGTAGGGTGACCCCATTGAGTCGATGAATTGCGTGTCCAGTTTCCAGCCACCGTGCTCCGCAAATGACTCCGCTTCAACAAGCACCTGTTGCGCCAAGGAAGCTTGAACAAACACAATTTGAATGACGAATTGGATCGCGATTAGATACTTCAGCATTTTTTTCTCTGTGTAAATCGGTTGGTCGAAATAGTGGCAGGAGACGGACACACGGGGAGCGACACGGATGAGTCGGCTTGTCTCGTTCGTCACTTTGTCAAAAGTGATTTTCAACGCGGTGTGATCGGTGATCCTGTTTGATGTTTTATTGTGGGGGTGATCTCAAGGGAGTGATCCAAATATTCCGGAACAGGTTTGGGTTGCCGTGGTTTTGAAGCAGGATGGGGCCTTCGGCAACTTCCGGGCGTGGTCCAGCCGGTCCGCCGCCTGTGCCTCTGGGAAGACTAACGTTGTCGAGAACTTTCACACCGTTGTGGAGCAGTGAGATGACAGCGGGAGTAACCTTCTCCCCATCCTTGAATCGAGCTGCCTTGAACTCAATTTCCATGCTTTGCCAAGTCAACGGTGGCAAACACATGTTAATCTCAGCTGCGCGAATCCCGTAGACGCTGCCGCACCAGGTATCGACTGGCTTCAGCATGGGACGATCTCGCCATGCTTTGGGATCGGGATCCAGACCAAACGTGTCGGCAATTTGGATTTCGTATGCCCCCAGTGCGAATACGCCGCTATTACCGCGATGTGGATGACTGATCGGTAGCTCTGGCTTGAGCGGAACCAGAAACTCAAAGTAGAGTTGAAAGTCTTGGAAGTGCTGTTTGGTTTTGGCGCCCGCTTTCATATATCCGTCTGCAATTTTCGCGTTGGCCCATGCTTCGGTGTTCATTCCGTCAAACAATACGATCGCATCTGCCGGTGGTTTTTTGCCAACGACACCCGCGCTACGATCGACTTTGGTCCATCCGGTTAGATAGTCCTCGATGCCATCGGATTCAAACCAGTCGTGCGCGATGGACGTGCCGTCCCAACCATCACCAGGCAGCCCGCCCTCGTAGACCGAAATATAAAAGCGACGTTCAGTCGTCGTAACCTGCAGCGTTTTCGAACCTTTTCGATATTCGCCAATGAACTTCGATTCAGGGAAATCAATCGAAGCTGTTTCTGCGTTATTCCATACCAAAGCATTAGGATATTTCTTGATCTTCGGCTTCGATTTAGGAGAGATATCCTTCGCCTGTTGGTTGGAGTCATCCAGATTTGATTGGTCGACTGGTTCGGAAGACTGAGCCATGCCGGTCGCGGGAGCCTCGAACGCAAGCAAGAGGACTGATACACACAAGACGACTCGATAGATTTGCTGGGAGGAATTCACTTCAGCCTTTCGGTTTAAAAGGAGATCGTTCAAGTAATGTCAGTGCTTCGTGTCACTGAATCCTTACTACATTTCAATCTCAAAGCCCTCACGATAGGGTCGTTTCATCATGCTGGCGGCAAGTTCGTCGCCTACGATCGTTTCCGTTGCTTGGTCCCATTGGATCTTGCGTCCCAGTCGACAGCAGATTCCCGCCAGATGGCAAACATTCAGCATCTTCATGTGGGAATGAACGTCTGAGATCGGCAGCGCACGATTCTCGATCGAATGGATGAAGTTGGCCCAATGGGCTTCGCGGTTGTTCCCTTCCATCGGCAAGTCGCGATAGATTTTTGCTACTGCGTCATCGGCAAGCGGATTGTTAGCCAATTCTTCCACCGGTTTTCCCACCAGCTTTCCACGATTGACAAAGATGCGTCCAAGTTCTCCTTCAAAGAGAATTCCATTATCACCTTCGCTGCGGATGGCCATGACGACATCGCCAGCAGCGAACTCCACAGTCAAGTCGAATTTTCTGGCGGTGTTGTAACGGTCATTCTGCTGGGGCACGCCATCTTTGAATTCGACTCCATGCTCAGCCGATCCATCGACCGATACGGGGTCATTGTTCTGGCCGGCGGCAGCGATTCCCAGCATAGCGATATCAACGTGATGGGCTCCCCAGTCGGTTAGCTTGCCACCGGAGTGTTCATACCACCAGCGAAACTGGGTGTGCCCGTTTGTGAACCCCTTGCCCGGACCTTTCTTGGGGTTGTCCAGATAGCGATAGGGCATTTCTGGGGTGGGGCCAAGCCAACTATTCCAGTCCAGTGACTCAGGCACATCGACAATGGGAATTTCCGGGCTCCACCCCGCGGATCCGATATTGGCAGTAACACGTTTCAGCTTTCCGAGTCGTCCATCCGCAATGATCGCCAGTGCTTTGTTGAACAAGTCAAAACTGCTGCGTTGTTGCGTACCTACTTGTACAACACGACCGGTTTGTTTTTGAATCTTCCGAACCAGTTTGCCTTCATCAATGGTCAACGTCAGTGGTTTCTCACAATAGGCATCTTTGCCCGCAAGCATCGCCTCGATCAGAATCTTGGCGTGCCAATGATCAGGCGTGGAGATTTGAACGAGATCAATGTCACTTCGCGATAAAACCTCTCGGTAATCAGAGTATGTGTCCGCGTTGCCCTTGCAGAAAGTTTCGTTTGCGTGATCCAAATGCGATTTGTCGACGTCACATAGCGCAACCAAGTCGGCGTGCTCTTGATGAACCGAAGCCGTCCGGCTTCCATTTCCACCGATGCCGATCAATGCCGATCGCGGGCGCGCATTATTCGACTGAGCCGACGCCGAAGGGGCGGCAAAATGGTAGGCAGTCGCAGCGGCAACGGTCGCTGCGCTCCCTTGGATAAGAAATCCGCGGCGGGACACGGTGGGTCGTTTCATGTGTTTCATTCGATGGGACTCAATTTTAAGACACGAGGCTGGAGGTGAAAATAACAAGTTCAATAGGACAACGACGAGTTCCGAGCCAACTACTATCCTGTCGCCAGGTTCCAAGTCCCGCACGTTGACCTCCTCGAAGATCAAAATCCCCTTCCGGTCGCAAACTTCAAAGAGTTTTTTGTTCTGCGTCCCGTGCATGATCCGCATGAAGTTGGCTCCAGCCTCCTTCATAAGATCCACGTCCTGTTCCAATACATGCAACGGCTCGGAAGAACCCCAATAGCGGTGTTCACTCACTCGGTTGCATCCAGCCAGGCGTACAGGTTCACCGTTGAGCAACATCCTGGAATCGGTGAGCTCCACTTTCCGGATACCGAAGCTGTCGGTCTTTCGGTTCAGGATCGTATTCCCGTCGGAAATACTCGTGTCGATTTGATACAGCTTCGGGTTATCGAAATGCCATCGTTCGACCAGCGAAGAATCGAGCACAGTCTCGAGCACAATATCCTCATGGGAGTTCGGTCCGATTCGGATCGATCCTTTCAAGGCATCTATCTCCACGCCGTCCTTGATTCGGGAATCGACACCGATGGTCCTTGCTTCAGCAGAGTTGTTCTCAACCCTCACCTTGAGGGTCAGTTTCGCGGCACCGGTGCTCAGGTTCGGCTCCGCGTGAATGTACTGGTAGTCAATCCGGACGTCCTTGTTTTTCACCAAAGACACATCACGAATGATGCCTCCCCAATTCCAGGTGGCACCAACGATCGCGCTGTTATCGGCTTGAACCGCGAGGATGTTTTCTCCGTCGAAGTTCAAGGCGTTGGTAACATCAAACTCAAAGGGCGTGAAGCCACCTCTTTGCTTACCGATAAACTTGCCGTTCAGGTAAACCGTCGAAAGGTGGTAGACCCCGCCGAACTTCAAGTAATACCTCTCGTCCGATCGCTTCTTCCAACTCTCAGGAAGCTCGATCGCTTTTCGATACCACGCCTTTCCGGTGTAGTTTGAAAACTCATTGATCATGCCCCAGTGCCCGGGGACCTCCAGGTCGTGCCAATCCGAATCATCAAAATCGCTTCGATAAACAAGGTCCGGCTCTTGCTTGGCCCGCAGGTATTTCTGTTCGGAGATTTCGCGGAACATCACCGCGTCTGCCGCAACGCCCCCGCTGACGATCGAGGTTAGCTCCACATAGTTCTCGTCATCACGGTCAAACCGATAAATGCCCAGGCTGTTCCACCCGTTGCAAAAGACACGTTGGCTCACATACTTCGTGGTGATGCCCTGGGCGTGCTTCACGTGGTACTGAACAGTCAAGTGGGATGCAAAGGGGTACCTCGTGAAGGCTTCGTAGTAACCCGATTTTTTGAACTTCGGATAAAATCTGAAGTAAGAGTTATCTTCCTTATTCGCGCCCTTGAGGTTGGTCAGCGTAAAATTGTGCTGCTGATAGTCTTCACGATAAAATCTTGAATTTCGGACGCCCTGCTTTAATGCCTTCCATGTCCTTTTTGCCGGAACATCTGCATCGTTGTTATCAATAACGATGTCCGTATCCGACTCCTGGATATCCATGTAGTTGGATCCTTCTCCATCAATGGCATAGAACTTCCAGTTTCCATTGAGTGAAATTTCTTCCTCGCCTTGACTCGCTCCACAAGCCGTTGAGGCGATGGATAGAGCCAGGACAAACATGCCGAGGTGCGTCATTTTGTTAAGGTTAATCATTCCAATGTTCGTCGATAATTTTCTGGATATGTGGATAATCGCCGTCCTCTTCGTTTAGCTTCTTGCGTTTGCTTTTGAGCTCTTCCTTCAGCTTCGAAATAATCTCTCGGTACTTCGGATTCCCATACTCATTTTGCATTTCCTGCGGGTCCTTTTCGAGGTCGTAGAACTCCCAGGCTGCAGGCGTGTCAAAGTCATAACGCCCCCACCCGTCCTGCTTAATCTTGTCCTTGGTTTTGTAATACGCGCCGTAATAGAAAATCAGTTTGTATTTCTTTGTCCGGATTCCAAAGTGAGCAGGGTTGGCATGTCGGCTGCCCATGTGCATCCAATACCGATAGTACGTCGATTGCCGCCAACCTTCGGGTTCGACTCCAGTTTCGAGGATCGATTTGAGGCTTGTGCCTTGCATGTAACTCGGGACCTCGCCACCGGCAATATCGATCAAGGTTGGAGCAAAATCGGTATTGTTGATCAGGGCGTCTGATCTCAATCCGGTGCCATAAGCTTTCGGAAAGTGAACGATCAACGGCATTCGCATCGACTCCTCGTACATCCAGCGTTTGTCGATGTAGTCATGTTCGCCAAGCATGTAGCCCTGGTCTGATGTGTAAATGACAATGGTGTTTTCCATCAGTCCCAGCTGCTTCAAACAGTCGATCAAACGCCCAACATTGTCGTCG
>NZ_ANOG01001122.1 GCF_000346295.1 Rhodopirellula maiorica SM1
AAATCAACTTGGTTTCGCACTGTGCCGAAAAAGGCTGCGATTGTGGCGAACCAGTTTGCGGTTGCGAGCCCGTAGCTCCCACTTGTGATACCGGCATCTGTGATGGCGGATGCGACGGTGGTTGCGATTCGGCTGGCTGCGGATGTGGATCGGGATCCGGATGTGGCATCGACAGCCTCTTGAGCTGTGGCGATTGCTGCTTGGGCGACCCGTGGACCCTGTTCGGCGAGCACGATGGTTGGTCCGCTGGCGGTTGGGTGCAAATGGGCTACCACAGCGACGCGTTGCCTTTGTTCAACAGCCGTCCCGATGAATTGCAATTGCACCAAGCTTGGTTGTACGCCGAGAAAGCAATCGACACCTCTTGCGGTTTCGATATCGGTGGTCGCATCGATTATCTATACGGTACCGACTCGCAAGACACGCAAGCGTTCGGGATCGACAACGATCACTGGGACAATGGCTGGGATCACGGACCTGACTACGGTCACGCGATGCCTCAGTTGTACATGGAAGCTGGTTACGGCGACTTGTCGGTCAAAGTCGGTCACTTCTACACCATCATCGGATGGGAAGTGGTTCAAGCGACTGGCAACTTCTTCTACAGCCACGCTTACACGATGTACAACAGCGAGCCATTTACGCACACCGGTGCTTTGGCTACTTACAACGTCAGCGACGATGTCACCGCCTACGGTGGATACGTCATGGGTTGGGATAGCGGTTTCGAAGACAACGGCGACGCGTTCCTCGGCGGATTGTCGGTTGGTTTGACCGATGATTTGACCGTCACTTACGCTACCGTCGGCGGTGTTTTCGCCAACAACCAAAACGCATACGAGAAGGGCTACATGCACTCGATCGTTGCTGACTTGGCTCTGTCGGACAACCTTCAGTACATCTTCCAAAGCGACCTGCTTGATACCGAAAATCGTGCCGGAGCAACCGCTCGCGAAACGTTCGACATCAACCAATACTTGATCTACTCGATCAATGATTGCTGGTCCTACGGAACTCGTTTCGAATGGTACGATGCTGATTCGGGTGTCTTGGCTGGTAACGACGTTGACGTCTACGCGTTGACCGCCGGTGTGAACTACAAGCCACACGCCAACGTCACGATTCGTCCCGAAATTCGCTACGACTGGGTCGAAGGAAATCCTGCGGGAATTCTTGAGAACGGTGACGACGAGCAAACGACCTTCGGTGTTGACTCGATCTTCACATTCTAAGCTTCGTGTAAACGAGCAACGAATCGTGTAAGCGAATCGCAGAGATAAGAAAGACCCGGTCGCCCTTGAAAAAAGGCGGCCGGGTTTTCTTTTTGGCCTCGTGCTGTGTTACCGCAAAGAAGCTAGCGGTCGCGGCTGTAGCAGAATCCGCGGGCGATTTCACGGTGTGGATCGAAACTTTCCTGCGAGTTCCACTACCCCCAAAATGAAGCGACTACGCATACACTCGCGATCTAGCTCGACTTGTGCTTGCGGTACTCCGCACGCTGTTGCGAGTAATCTTCGGGCCCCGGCAAATTGACCGCTTCCGGATTGGCTTCCTCCATCAGCTTTCGCAAAAACGGGCGGCACCAACCGCAGCCGGTGCCCGCACCAAAACATTCCGAAAGCTGGCTTGCCCGCTTGGGTTTCTGAACGCGAATGAACTGAACGACCTTGCGGCGTGTGACGTGAAAACACAAGCACAGTTCGTCATCATCCTGCACTTTCGGCTCCTTCGGTAATCAGCCAGGTCGCGATACGACAGGCATCGAGGTAGTCGGCGATCTCGAGACGTTCATCAATTGTATGAATGTTTTGCTGGCCGCAACCCAGTGTGACCGCTTCGACGCCATGACGATACAACCAATTGGCATCGAGTCCGCCGTTGGCGACGTCGCAGCGGGGCGTCCGTCCCACCTTGGAAATCGCGTCGTTGGCTGCCTGGACTGATGGGTGGTCCTCGCCTAACCGGAACGCTTCGTAATCGACTTGGGTTGTGAATTCCATTTTTCCACAAATTCCCGATTCGGTACTGACACTTTCGGCAGCCGTTTGGAATGCCTGACGCATCTCGTCAACAATCCGTGTCCGCATCTCGGCGTCGTGGCTTCGCGCTTCGGCACGCAGCGTCACCACCGGGGTGATTACGTTGGTCGCATCACCCCCTTGGATAACGCCGACATTCGCGGTCCCGCTGCGGCCGTCCTTTTCGATTTTGCCGAGCCATCCTCGTTGATCCAAGTCGGCGATCGCTTTGGATGCCATTACGATCGCACTGGCACCTTGCTGAGGTGCGACTCCGGCGTGAGCGGGCGTGCCCAAGATTTTGATGGTGATCCGCTCGCCACCCACTGCTCCGATGGTGACTTTCTCGGGGGCTCCGCCATCGAAGTTGAATGCGCGGTCGACATCGCCCACCAGCGACACATCCAATTGCCTCGCCCCGTGCAGTCCGATTTCTTCTTGGACAAAAAAGCCGATGACGGCGGGAGGGAAATTTTCGTCGCCCCGTTTCAATCGCTCCAACGCCGCCGTCAAAATCGCCGCACACCCACTGCGATCGTCTGCCCCGAGTCCTGTCGCCGCACTGCTTCGCACTTGACCGCCGTCGACCACCGGTTGGCTGCCGACACAAATCGGAACCGTATCCATGTGCGCCGACAACATCGTTTTCGGCCCTCTGCCATTTCCTGGCAGCGTGACAATCAGATTGCCACAATTTCCTTTCAAATTCGTTCGCGTTTCGGCACCGTCGAATTGGATCTGCGAATCGGGGACTCCCGCTTCCTTGAAAACGCGGACCAGGTAGTCGGCGACGGCTCGTTCGTCGCCACTGAGTCCGGAAATCGCGGCTAATTCGAGGAATCGGTCCAGTGTCTTGTCGGCATCCATGGGGCTCTCTCTGTGGTGGGGCGTGACGTTGATGCCAACTACATTGGCATTAATCGGGTGGTTTTTATAGCGGAGCGGCGCGAGCCGCCCGGTCGAAATCGAGCGTTTTCCCCGCTACGA
>NZ_ANOG01001123.1 GCF_000346295.1 Rhodopirellula maiorica SM1
GCTAGCACTTAACGCGCCCCCACCCCAAGGTTAGGCTCAGCCACCGCCACAAAATGCTCTGTCCCTCAGCTAGTACTCTTAGCGCAGCCCCACCCCGAGGCTGGGCTCAGCCACCTCGACAAAATGCTCTGTCCCTCAGCTAGTACGACAAAATGCTCTGTCCCTCAGCTAGTCCTCAGCTAGTAGAACGGCTGTGAAACGCTCGGAAACGACATCGCTTCACTCTGCATCACCCCATAGTTCGGCTAGCAAAGCTAGCATCTCGGGATCGTGATTCTTTAACTCTTCGCGATCGAAGGGGAAAAAATCGTTGCGGCTGAAGTAGGCTTCGCTCGTTTCCGCAAAGTACTCTTGAGGCGTTGTCATCGCATACGCCCGCTCGCGACGTTTGTTGCCATTAGCGTCTTGACGCTCGACATCGTCGTACTTGCCACTCGCCTTGGCTTTCTCGTACGCCATCTTTAGCGGTCGATTGCCAAAACCACGCTCCAACACGCGGTCGTGATAGGCATGAGCAAGTTCGTGCAGCGCGAAATTAGGCATCCGACGCGTCTCGGCCTCAAAGATCCGGACATTCGTAAACTCGACGCCCTTCGCCATTCGCCCGTCTCGACCGTTTTTCACCAACCAATTTTTGCTCGGATGGTATTCGGCTCGCGGTTGTGTGTCGGGGTACTCGGGTGAGAACCAGAGCGGCACGTTCTGCAGCTCCTTCACCGCCGGCTTGGGGACCACCCGAATAATCTCATCGAGTTGTTTTTCCAATAACTTGAGTGCCGTCGCGGTCGCTTGCTTGTTTTGCGATTCCAATTTCTGGCTGATGTGAACCGTCCAGCCCGCAATGACACGCGTCTGGTGAGTGGAACTCAAATCGTTTGCGGATAGCGAATGGGCGGACATACCGACCACCAACACTGCGGCCATGACCACACTACGACTGTACTCGCGACGATCACAAAGGTTGTGCATCTTGAAAACTTTTCTTAGAACGAAACACTGGAATGCTAACGGGCTTGGAACTGGGAAGAAGCACGGTACGTGGCCACGATCGATCACGCCGATCGATGACAAACCGATGATGACAATGGGTAGACGTTCGAGCAACGCCCCCCCGCCGGCCAGTGTAATCCGCCGAAAGTCTTGGCGACTTTCGCTGCGGACAACACTCCAACACCCTATCAGTGGTCATGTCCTGCATGATCGTGACCTTCGTGATCATGATCGTGTTTGATCTCACCGCGATAGGCTGTTCCCTCAATCGTCACGCTCAACTTTGGTGCCGAAGCTTCGTCATCGATATGGCCGACCAATGCAGCGTCGGGAAGCGTGAAACGTGACGACTTACCGTCGGCGTCGCCAGAATCAGGGCTGGCTGCCAACTTAAACTGCTCGGGCGTCCCATCGTGCATCAAATTGATAGTGACTTCGGACGCATCAATCGGAACCGCTTTCTTTGCCGCCGAGTCAAGGATATAGACGGTGACTGATTTCTCATCATGTACCACTTCGGCATGATATTCTTCGTTGCCAAGTTCGACCAACGAACCATGGTGCGGTCCTTCGCTGGGATGGGCGTGCACGTCGGCGGTCGCGGGCGGAAGTCCATCCACGGTCACATCGCTACCGGAGACGCTGTGATCCGTGTCGGGATTCGTTGCCGCTTTATCGCCACAACCTGTGGTGAAAAGAATCAGACCGGCGGCAAGAGTTGCAAATTTTGTCATACGCATTGTAAAAATTTCGGTGATGAGGAGGCAAAAGGGGAACGTTCCACGAAGTAAATCGTGAGACGGAACGTCTTCGTAAAAACCTCGCAATCGAAATGACGAGGCGACTACGAGGGCATCTTTCGATACACCTCGCTGCTGGTTTAATGCGAATGGCGAGCGTCAATACCGTTTTGCATTAACCATGATGCAATGTCGCATATGACCAGCGTGTTGGTCCTGCGGAGCTTCAAAACCCAAGTTTTTGCATTGTCGACAGCTGCTGGTTCGCCTTGGTCGCATCTTCAAAATGCATCGTTACCAAGGGGAGGACTCCGATCTTCGTCCAGCAAACTGTCAGCAAACATTCAGCAAACCCTAAGCCAGTGGTGTGAGTTCATTTGGATGTTTTTTCACGCACATACCTAAACTTCGTTCAATTCAATTTCGCCAGCGGCGGCGGTCACAACTCGCTCAGCCGACTTCATGCCAAACAACCAGAACAGCGCCGGATGCACAAAGAAGTCCAACATCGTTGAACTGACCAATCCACCCAGAATCACGGTGGCGACGGGATACAAAATTTCTTTGCCCGCTTCGCCGGCGGACAACACCAATGGCACCAGCCCAATCCCCGAGGTCAACGCGGTCATCAAAACCGGGGCGAGTCGCTCGAGCCCTGCACGGACGATCATCGCAGCAGTAAACTGCTCGCCTTCGTGTTGAACCAGATGTAAATAGTGCTGCAACAACAGAATGCCATTTCGCGATGCGATCCCGGCTAGCGAGATAAAGCCGACCATCGCGGCAATCGTCAACGTTTGACCGGTGATCACCAAGGCGGCGACCGATCCAATAAATGCCATAGGAAGCGCCGCCATTACTTGCAGCGCCAAGTTCATGCTGCGAAACAATGTATACAGCACCAGGAACACACCCACCATCGAAATCACAAACAATACCAAGATGATTCGACTTGCGGATTGCTGGCTTTGGAATTGGCCGCCGTATTCGACAAAGTATCCCGAGGGCAATTGAGCTATGATCGGTTTGATCGACGCTTGGATATCCGTGACAACGTCCACGACCCCACGGTCGGCAACATTACACTGGACAACAATTCGGCGACGAACGTTCTCGCGATTGACCACGTTAGGGCCACCCGATTCGTAAACGTTGGCAAGCCCCGACAGCGGAATCATCCCACCATCGGGCAATTGAATCGATAAACGTTTCAGCTCTTCGATGTCCTCGCGATACTCCTCTTTCATTCGCACCAGCAAGTCGAACGTTCGCATTCCATCGAGGACTTCCGAGACGACTTTGCCGTTCATCGCGGTCTCGATGTATTCGTTGACCGACGCAGCACTCAGCCCGTATTGCAGCAGCCGGTCGCGATCCAGTTCGATGCGAAGCTGAGGGATGATGACTTGTGGTTCAACCAACGCGTCGGTAACGCCGGGCACCAATTCGATTTCGGCTTTGATCTGTTCCGCTTTTTGACGCAGCACATCCAAGTCGTCTCCATAGATTTTGATCCCCACCTGAGCTTTCACGCCGGACAACATGTGCGAAATCAAGTGGGCAATCGGTTGTTCAACCGCCGTGACGACATGAGGAAACTTATCCATCGCCTCGCGAATTTCGGCCAATTGCTCTTCACGCGAGCGAGGCGAATCAGGATCGAGTTCGATGATTATTTCGGACATGTTCACGCCCTCGGCATGTTCGTCCAGTTCAGCACGCCCGGTCCGCCGAGCAAACCGCTGTACATCGTCAATCTGCTTGAGCGATTCCTCGACCGATTCTGCGATCTCGGTGGACGCGGCCAAAGAGGTTCCCGGCGGCAACACAACGTTTAACTGGATCGTCCCTTCGTTAAACGGAGGCAGAAAATCTTTCTCGAGTCGCGAGACAAAGATCGCAGCAATCGCGACCATCAATAAGGTCACCCCCAGGTTCAGATACGGGAATGTCAAACTGAAGCGGATCACTTTATCTGCAACCCACTTCAATCCTCGCAACACAAACCCGTCTTTTTCTTCGCCGCTTCGCTTACTCTGACCGAGCAACCAATACGACAGCACCGGAGTCACCGTCAGTGAAACGAGCAGCGACGCGAGGATCGAAACGATGTAGGCGACTCCTAATGGAGCGAACAATTTGCCTTCCATTCCGCCCAGAGCAAACAGCGGAATAAAAACCAGTATCACGATCATCGTGCCGAAGACGATACTGCGTCGCACCTCGGCACTGGCACGAAAAACCACCAGCAACGGATTCAGCGGATTCCCGGCAGCCCGATTTTCTTTGAGTCGTCGATAGATATTTTCGACATCGACAATGGCATCATCGACAAGTTCGCCCATCGCCACCGCGATCCCGCCCAGCGTCATTGTGTTGATCGACAATCCAAACACTGCGAACACGATCGCGGTCATCACAAGTGACAATGGGATGGCCGTCAGCGTGATAAACGTCGTTCGCAAATTCAGCAGAAACAGAAACAGCACAATGACTACCAAGATGCCACCGTCGCGAAGTGCTTCGACCACATTTTCAATCGCACGATCAATAAACGATTTTTGCGAATAGACCGTCGTCAATTGTGTGCCCGCAGGCAATGTTGGCTTCAGTTCCTCGATCGCAGCCATCACATCACGGGTGACGCGGCGAGTGTCGGCGCCGGGTTGCTTGTTGATCGTCAGCACTACCGCAGGCCCTCCGCGCCATTCGGATGTCGTACCGCCAGCAGTGCTCGATTCTGAATCCGTGTTCGGCGAGCGAACAAAGGCGGAACTGTCACCGCGTTTGACCTGCGCCCCCTCGACCACCTCGGCGACTTGGGAAAGCAAAACCGGACGGCCTTCGCGAATTTTCACCGGCACTTTTTTCAAGTCGTCCAACGATTGAATTCGTCCCAACGACCGCACCAACAATTCTTCGGGGCCTTGTTTGTCCAGGTAACCGCCCGTCCCATTTTCATTGCTCTCGGTCACAGCCGATTCAATCTCAGGCAATGTGACACCGAAACGAAGCATCGCGTCGGGGTCGACCAGGACCTGAAACTGTTTGCGCTCGCCGCCCATCGTAAAGACTTGCGAGACACCGGGAATCGTTAACAATCGTTGTCGGACAACCCAATCCGCGGTGGTGCGAAGCTGCATCGGGTCAACATTCGGATTGTCACTCCACATCCCCAGCATCAACACTTGCCCCATGATCGACGAGATCGGAGCGAGCTGAGGCGTGATCCCCGGCGGCAAACGGTCCTGAACCATCTGCATCCGCTCGGCCACAATTTGGCGGTCGGTATAGACGTCCGTTCCGTAGGCAAATTCGACATAAATGACCGAGATCCCCACACCCGAGGAACTGCGAACCGCCTCGACCCCATTGGCGCCATTCATCGCGGTTTCAATCGGAAATGTGATCAACGACTCCACTTCCTCCGGAGCCATCCCCGGCGTTTCCGTCATGATCACGACACGCGGTCGGTTCAAATCGGGAAACACGTCGATGGGCATCACCATTGTCTGCCATGTCCCGTAACCAATCAGGAACAGTGCGACTGCGATGACGAGCAATCGTTGATGAAGTGCGAAGCGAATGACGGCGTTAAGCATGAATCAATGGGATATAGAGAAGGGACTTATTGACACATTATCAATGCGAGTGTCCGGCATGCGGATCGGCGCCACCGCCTGATTTGTTCTTGATGGCCATTTGCATCTGATGAGCCGCTTTGCGGGCAATCACATCGCCGGGGTAGATCGATCCATCGTTGGCGATCACCACGGCGTCCTGTCCTCGATGGCGGACATGCACCGGCACGCGAGTAAAGGTTTTGCCATTTTGTTGAAACACGAACCAATCCGCCCCTTCTTTCACGACTGCCTCGACTGGCAACACGATTTGGTTCTCCCACTGTTCCACCGGCACACGCAGCTCAAGTCGTTGGCCGATGCGATACTTCCACGAAACAAACCGCTGCCCCTCGTCATTTTTGACATCTCGCATCATTTCATTGGGCAGCTCCACAAACAGCGACAATGTTCGCGAATCACTGTCAATCGAATTGGAAACAAAAACCAACTTCAATCCGCTGACAACCTCTTGCCCCTTCGAACCGCTAAACACTGCGTCGACCGTCCACCCCTGCTGAGCCGCTTCGGAAATCGCTGCGATGTCGTTTTCAAACGCTTTGCCTTCGATAAACAATTGCGTGTAATCCGAAAGCGAGCATAGTTTCTCACCAGCGGTGATCGCTTGTCCTTTGTGAACGCTCAAGTCATCGATCACCAACAATTTCTTGCTGCTTTGACTACGGCTTGCAATCTGAGGCAACGGCAATGGTTTCGTATAGGACACAGGGCGTAACGACACTTGGCTCAGATGCAGTTCTTCGTCCTCGTCATGACTGTCCACATCGGGAGCTACGATTTGCAAATCACCCATCAGCTTGCCGTCTCGGGCAATGGCATCGATTTGACGATCTGAAAGCCCATGCAATCGAAGTGCTTCTCGCTGCGACTTTGCAAACGCTTCGAGTTTTTCTTTGGCGTAACGACGTTCTAAAAGTTGTTTTCCTGAGATTGCGCCAGACCGAGTTGCGTCTTCTAGTCGAGCGATCTCGCGATTTTCCACTTCCAATTCGCTGATCGTCTTCAGATAGGCCGTCTGCGTTTCCACCAAGTCTTCGTAAGTTAAACGGACCTCGAACAGCAAATCGCCTGGCATCACCGCTTCGCCGGTAACCGCATGCACATGCGTGACGACGCCATTGAGCGGCGATGACACGACAATCGAAGATCGACCGGGTTTGGCGACCACAACGGCCGGTACCGTGATCGAGCGACGGTAGTTCGACAACTCGACCGGACGCAAATACTTTGGCGTCAATCCAAGATTTTTGCGTGCTTGCGGGGTCAGTTCCAATGACGTGACCTCGGCCGCCGCCGATGTGGAATGAGATGCGTGGTCGTCGCCGCCGGCAACTTCACCGCCACGCTGCGATGAAAGCGTGGCGTCAACCCAACTCGATAGTGGCGGCCACCACATTGAATAGGTAACTCCGACTACCACAACGACGATCAAACCGATCGTGGCTTGGATCGCGGGCAATGGCACTTTTGATAGTTTCGGTCGCATCAGAAACACTTCTAGGTTGAAACAATATGAAGACTGGCAGAGAGGGTGTGGCGGAATCACCGCAAGCAGCGCATCGAGTCGCCGCAACGTGCATCTTTCAAAGCGTCCACGCCTTGCCCGGCAGAACAACTTCAAAAAGCAGGCCAAAATCGAATCTAGGTCGACAAATACGAAAAGATTCTTTTGGACTTACTTGAACGTGCAGACGCAGCAACCCAAGGAATGTGTACTTTGATCAGGGACTTCGATCACACACAGCATGCGGCCGGATGCGACGTCGACGAGACGTCATCACGACGTTCGAACGACCCTAGATCCAAACAGCAAACAGAGAGAAAAAAGAGCTCAAATCTGCCAAGATTGCAGACGAGCACAGGACTCGGATGAGGATAAAACGGGTGCTCGACAAAGCCTGTCTAATTCAACACCCACCGCAGTTCGCGGTGTAGCGGGTAGCACCGCAACGCAGTCAAACGCAAACGACACCGCTAGAAAATCCAAGTTCAACGACTTGGAAAACATCCCTACAAAATGGCAATGCGTTTCATCGCATTGGTGAGAATGTCCGCAAGGCGAATCGGAATCAGTTGACGTGACGGTTTGGACCGCGAATTCACTTACAACCAACTCTGCGGCCGAAGCCTCAGAAACATGCGATTCGCCGTGCGAATGGGTGCTGTGATCACAACACCCTGTACTGGCATGTTGATGAGCGGCATGTTGATGAGCGGCATGTTGATGACGATGCCCCGCATCGGCTGCGGCACTGGCATCGAAATGTTGACCGCAAGACGCGTTCCCAAAGGCGTGCGAGTGATGCCAGCAACACCCCAGCACGGCGTGAGCCGTGAACGCAATGAGCGTCAGTAGAGGGGCCGTTCGGACAAACACTTTCAACATCACCTTTAAAGAATCGAACCGTTTTGCGATGCCTCTATCTTTCCTAGCTAGCTGAATCGGGTCAAGTGGAACAAATCTTGATTCGAATTCGCTAACTCAGCAAATCATGCTATTTTTACGGTAGTGGGATTCGCCAGAAATTCGCTTAAATGTTGCTGGGGACTTCTGGCGAAGTCCACTACTGCGATCTTGGGGACTTCTGGCGAAGTCCACTACTGCGAGCGAATTGTTATTGTTGACTAAACGTCAGACCACGCAAACTATCGTCTCCGCTATTGTCCACCATCGCTTCCAAAGCACCGCTGAGCACGTATCCATCGACGCGAGCCCGGGCCTGAGCCAGTTGGGCCTGCGAGGCAATAAACTGCAGATTGGTATCAAAATAGGTGCGCCGCGCCACCAAAACTTGGACAAAACTGGTCTCCCCCGCCTTGTAGGCGGTTTCTGCTAATCTCAGTCCGTCGGCAGCATTGGGAAGAATATCATTGCCGTATTTCGACACGGCAGCGAGCGACGAATCGTAATCGCGTGAAACTGCGGCTAACCGCGCTTTGATCGCGTTTTCGATCCGCAGCGCGTCTTGGCAGGCGCGAACCAGTTCAGCACGTGCCGCTGCAATATTCCCTTGATTTCGATTGAATACGGGAATAGGGGCGCCCACTTGAACGT
>NZ_ANOG01001124.1 GCF_000346295.1 Rhodopirellula maiorica SM1
CGATGGATTTGAAATCGATATCGCAAATCGGAAAGGGTGAGGGCCGCAAATTATACCACACCCACGTCCCCCGGTTGGACAAAGTCGGAGGCTTTTCTTGCGATGAAACAAGCGTCGTGTAACGTCAGTCGATGCGTGCGGCGTCAGTCAAGTCGCCATCAAACACGCATCCACCATATTGGCGCGTTACATGGAAAAGGGCGTCCCAACGGAATGAGAACGGATTTTGGGAGCGGTTGATTGCGACGTCCGATCGAAATCGATGTGTCTTATTCGATACGATTGGCATCAACCGTCGATGCTTCACACCGCTGGACCACTATCCCCACATGACAGACTGTTTTAATCTTGGCGGCTGATTAACGTAACAATATTTTTTGCGTGCCTCCGCGATCGACAGCGAAGCAACGCAGAGAACTTTTACAGATTCAATCTGGCTCCGCCATCTGAAATTCGCAACTTTGTGCACAATGAAAAAGAAATCCGTTAAGAAACGTCGCGAGAAGCTACAGAAAAAAGTGGACGAGCTTCACGGCTACCGCAGCTATCACGACGACGATGTTGAAGTCCGCAAAGGCAAATATGGGCTCGGCGTCTATGCGGCACGTCAATTCTTGCCTGGTGAATTGGTGTTTGAAGTCACCGGACAGCTACTGTCTCATGAAAACTACCATGGTTCAAACTATGTCATGGAGCTGAACGAGAGTTGGTATCTCGAGCCGACGATTCCTGCGGCGTTCTTAAATCATAGCTGTAGCCCAAATTCGGAATTGGTCCAGCTGACCAAATACACGCTCGGGCTAGTGGCAATCTGTAATATCGAACCTGAATCCGAAATCGTATTCGACTATCAATGGGAGCCTCACGAAGGCACCCCGCAATGCCGTTGTGGTGCACTCAATTGTCGCGGCTGGGTGGTCGCAGCTGATGCGGTCCACAAGATGGAAAAGCCCAAAAAGAAAGACAAGAAGTGAGCTTCCCCAGGCATTGATGCCGGGGCGGACCCTAAGCGTCGCAAACCGTGGCATCTTAAACCGTAGCGTCGCCGATACGGTTAACACTACGACGACAGACGGATTGCCCTTATCACGACAAGAACGCGTTCAATTCAAACACTTGTTGCGTATTTCTATTGATGACCCTGAGGTGAGACAGGTGGAACGGTTCCCTCCTGCACGCTGGAGGTTTCATCTTTATTCGGTTGTTCCGAGTCAGTTGGGGGAACAACCACTTTAAAGACAAGACCGTGATTGGTTTCGATTTTGACCTCAGAGTTTCTCATTGCAATCGCCACAATTGTTTCCTTCGGAGTATTGGCACACAACAATGCCTTCGATTGCTCCGACGGAATGCAAACGTTATTCCAAACATGTTCGCGTGAGACGATTTGCTAGTAGAACCTTCTTTTCAGTGCCCCAGAGTCGCTAAAACACGGTACGGTGGCGGTTTCAGCGACGTTAATCTGTAAACGCGAGATGACAAATTTGGATTTAGGGGTGCCGCTTCGCAACATTTGCGAGAGATCTCGCCGCTGAGTGCTGGGAAAATATGCACCACGCTGGAAAAATGTCGCCTCTCGATGCACCGCGTCCAGAGCCTCCTCGGTCACCCTGACCGCGTCCAGCCGCTTTGCGATTTGGTCGGGCGTTCCGTCTCTCTTGGATCGGTCGGTTTTTGTGCCTGGCACAGCGGTTGCTTTTCATACGTGTACCTAGTCGTGCTGCGTTCGAAAACGCCGCAAAACACGTGTTTATTGGAGACCGTAGATGAATCGCCGATGGAAATTCCACCTTAGTCGACGGATTTTTGTTACCGCGGCCGCCGCCGGGCTGTGTTGCCTACCCGCTGTCGGCGAAGAACCGCAATCCGTTTCTAAAGCAGAAACACTGCGTCAAGAAATTGTGGCCAAGGGGCTCGCTTTTCTGGCCAAGTCAGGACAGTCTGACGAGGGGACGTTTTCAGAGAAAGTGGGCCCGGGCGTGACCGCGTTGGCGATCACTTCGGCACTTCGCAACGGCCGCAGCCTCGATGATCCGATGGTGGCCCAGGGGCTGAAAGCACTCCAGGGCTATGTCAAACCCGACGGTGGTATCTATGGCAATGGACGGCTGCGTAATTATGAAACATGTGTCGCGATGGTTTGTCTGTCCGAAGCTAACAAGTCCGGTCAATACAACGAAATTCTCAAGCAAGCCAAGGCCTTCGTTACCGGAATTCAGTATGGCCAGGGGAAACGCGACCCCTCGGATCCTTGGTACGGCGGCGTAGGGTACGGTGGCGAAGGACGCCCCGATCTGTCCAACACCGGCTACTTTATCGAAGCGCTGCGTGCGACCGAATCGGGCCCCGAGGACCCTGCGATTCAGCGGGCCCTCGCTTTCGTGTCGCGATGTCAGAATCTCGACAGCAAGTACAACGATACTGAATTCGCATCGAAGGTCGACGACGGCGGTTTCTACTACGAGATTCCGACGACCAAGATCGATCCGAGCACTTCCGAAGAACGCTATACCGCAAACGGTGGACTGCGAAGCTATGGATCGATGGGCTATACGGGGTTAAAGAGCATGATCTTTGCTGGGTTGACGCCAAGTGACCCACGCGTCAAAGCGGCACTGCAGTGGATTTCGGACCACTACGACGTCGACAACAACCCCGGCATGGGATCGGCAGGTTTGTATTACTACTACCACACGTTTGCAGCGGCGCTCAATGCTGCCGGGCTGAAGACCGTCGATACCGACGACGGAACAAAGCACGATTGGAAAGCAGACTTGGTCGCCGAATTGGCCAGTCGTCAGAACGCCGATGGTTCGTGGTCGAATGACAATCGACGTTGGTTCGAAAACGACAAGAATCTGGCCACTAGTTTCGCGCTGATGTCGTTGGCGTATTGCAAATAAGGTCGACGTTGGTAGGGAAGTGGTCAAGTATGAATTGTAAACGTATTTGGATCGTGCATCTCAGCTTGTTGGTCACCGCTGCGGTCTGGGCGGTGACCGACCCAAAGTTCGAAACGACGATCCAGTACGCATTGTCAGCCCCCAGCGTCTTGGCTTCGCATGTCGGCTGGGCTCGCGCTGCGGCATTTTTGTCAGCGAGTTTGGTCGCAATCACCAGTCTGGCCGCAATGTTCGCAGCGATGCTTCTCAGACGTGCGAGTAACGTTCGTTCGCGTTCGTTGCAATCGCTGTTGGCAATGACAGCGGTGGTGGCGGGATGGTGCGCACTGGGAATTCATCATGACGCCATCGCATGGCAGGGTAAACGCATCCGATTCGCATGTCGCGTGGATGAACTTGAATCCATCGTCGCACCGCTGCGAACGGATTGGCCAACGAACGACGGCGATCTGTCGACAATCGGACCTTATATGGCTTACCCGTTTGGTCGCCCGACGACTTTGGTTCTCTTGCATTCGCCGCGGTTGGCAAGTGAAGCGGTATACGTCAGCGCGGTCGAGCGAGGCAGCGGTGGATCGATCAAACTGCAATTGACCGGATCCGATGGCGGCGACTGGGCCGAGTGGCATCCACCGCATAGTCATCCTCGCTCGTTCGTCGGTGGCCTTGCCGATCCTCATGAATTGCAAGCCGTCTGTTCAATCGGTTCCGGTTGGTACTTGGTGCGATACGACGTTTCCTGAGCCAAACGCCCGGAGCGTCGATGACGGGGAGCGTACGATGATTGTTAACGTGACGCTCACAAAAAATGCTTGGTTACGACACCAGTTCGGTTACGACACCAGTTCGACGGGGTCAGGTTGTTTCGGCGGTGGTTGCCGGAGTTCGCTAATCCACTGGAACACGACATAGAACACCGGCGTGAAGAAGACCGCCAATACGGTGGACGTAATCATCCCGCCACACACGGCGGTACCCAGTGACCGTCGACTCGCGGCGGCCGCCCCGGTTGCGAACACCAACGGCAACACGCCCAAGATGAACGCGAACGACGTCATCAGAATCGGACGGAACCGCATCCGCGATGCCGCGACCGCAGCCTCGCGAATTGAACTGCCCTGCATCCGCAAATCGCGAGCAAACTCGACGATCAGAATCGCATTCTTGCTGGCCAACGCGATGATCAATACCACCCCAATTTGCACGTACGTGTTGTTGTCCATACCCATCATCGCAATGGCCGCGACGGTGCCCAACAGCCCCAACGGCACCACAAGGATCACGGCGAAGGGAAGCACCCAGCTTTCGTACAGAAACGCCAACACCAAATAAACGATCAGAACCGCCAAAGCAAAGGTATACAGTTCTTCGCCTTTGGCTTGGCTCTCTTGCAACGAAACGCCGCTCCAATCGAAGCCGATGGACTCAGGGAACTGCTCTTTGGCCAAGCGGGCCATCGTCTGCAAAGCCTCGCCCGAACTGGTTCCCGGTGATGCCGACCCGGTCACATTCGCCGACGGATACAGATTGAAGCGACGAATGATCTGCGGCCCGAAAGTCTCTTCGATCCGAATCAAGCTGCCCAAGGACACCATTTCCCCTTCGGCGTTGCGAACGTTCAAACGCCGCACATCATCCACCTCGTCGCGGAACGCCGCATCGGCTTGTAGTGTGACACGATAGGTGCGTCCGAACTTGTTAAAGTCGTTGACATACGTGGATCCCAACGCGGCTTGAAGCGTCGCAAACACCTCGCCGAGCGGGACCTGCATGCTCAGCACTTGGGCACGATCGACGTCGGCGTACAACTGTGGCACCCCCGCGCGGAATGTTGAATTGACACGTTGCAGTTCCGGTTGCTGCGCCGCGTTGGCAAGCAAGTCGTTGACCGCATTTTGCAGTTCATCCAACCCTGCACCGCCACGGTCTTCGACTTGCATCTCGAAACCGCCACTCGTTCCTAAGCCTTGAATCGCGGGTGGCGGAATCACCAAAATGAAGGCGTCTTTGATCGCCGAAAACTTTTGTGTGATCTGACCGATCAGCGGTCCTTGTTGCAATTCCGGCGTCGTGCGATCTTCCCAGTCCTTTAAGCCAATGAACATTGTGGCCGCATTGGACGATTGGCTGCCTTCGAGCAGCGACATCCCGCCAAGTGTGAACCAAGTCTTTACGCCTGGTTGCTCGGCAAGGATCGCGTTCATCTGCTCGACCACTTCACGCGTGCGGTCCTGCGATGCTGCATCGGGCAACTGAATCGCCGTGATCAAATATCCTTGATCCTCGGTCGGCAAGAATCCGGTCGGTACCTTTTGGTACCACCACACCGTTCCGGCCACGGTGAACACAAACGCTAACATCACCACCGGCCAGCCACGGATTAACCCGCGAACGCAGAACACATACAGTGATTCGATCCATCCAAACACGCGATTGAACCATCGCGATAGAAAGAATTTTTCGCTTTCGGGCTTTGCCGGTTTCAGCCACAATGCACACTGAGCCGGCTTTAGCGTCAACGCGTTGACCGCGCTGAGGAATGCCGTGGCGGCAATGGTTAACGCAAATTGCCGGTACAATTGTCCTGTGATCCCTGCCATAAACGCGGTCGGTATGAATACCGCCATCAATACCGCGGTGATGCCGATCACTGGTCCGGTGACCTCGCTCATCGCGCGGATCGTCGCTTCTTTGGGCGATTCGCCTCGTTCGATATGATGCGATGCGTTTTCAACAATCACGATCGCATCGTCCACGACGATGCCAATCGCAAGCACCAGCCCAAACAGCGTCAGCAAGTTGACCGAGAATCCCAGCAGCGGCATGATCGCAAACGCGCCGATGATGGTCACCGGCACGGTGGTCGCCGGGATCAAAACGGCACGCCAATTCTGTAGGAACACCAGGATCACGATCAGCACCAAGACACCCGCTTCGAAAAGCGTCTTGTAGACTTCGTGAATGGCTGAGGAAACGAAAATGGTGGTATCAAATGGGATATCGTATTTCAAGCCGGTGGGAAACGATTCAGAGAGATCCGCAATCGCTTCCTTGACACCCTCGGCGACATCCAAGGCGTTTGCACCCGGCAACTGATAAATCAAAACACTGGCCGAACTGATCCCGCCTTTTTGCGCAAACGTGTCATAGGTTTGTGCGCCCAGTTCGACGCGGGCGACGTCACGCAAGTAGGTCAAACTGCCGTCGTCGCCGACTTTGACAATGATGTCTTCGAATTGTTTCGGATCTGACAATCGCCCCAGCGCCGTCATCGTGTACTGAAACGCTTGTGAATCATCCAGCGGTGGTTGGGCGATTTGTCCGGCCGCGACTTGAACATTCTGTTGTTGCAGCTGGTTCATCAAATCGGTAAACGTCAACCCGCGAGCGTCCATCTTGGTCGGATCGGCCCAAATACGCATGCTGTACGCACCGGTGCCACTGATGGTGACGTCGCCCACGCCCTCGACACGGCTGAGTTCGTCTTTTAGCCGCAGATTGGCGTAGTTCGAAAGGTACAGGCTGTCGAAAGTGTTGTCGGGCGAAGTCAACGAGACGACTAACAAGATGTTCGTCGATTGTTTTCGAACCGAGATCCCTTGTTGCCGAACATCCGCAGGCAGAAACGGCTCGGCGAGGGCAACCCGGTTTTGCACCAACACCTGTGCTTCCTCGAGATCCGTGCCGACTTCGAAGGTGACGGTCAACGAATAACTGCCGTTGGATGACGACGTCGATTGCATGTACAACATGTTTTCTACACCGTTAATCTGCTGCTCGAGCGGCGCGGCAACAGTGTCTGTCATCACTTGGGCGCTTGCGCCCGGGTAGTTCGCCGTCACCTGAATTGTCGGTGGCGTGATGTTTGGGTAACGTTCGACCGGCAGGTTCACCAACCCGACAATGCCCAAAATTACCGTCATGAACGCGATGACGTTTGCCGCGACGGGACGGTTGATAAAGAAGTTGCTGATCACGACTTCGCTCCTTGAAGACGCACTTCGCTGCCAGGACGGATTTTTTGTAATCCCGAGGTTACTACCGTTTCGCCCGCCTCGATGCCTTCACGAATGACCGTCTTGTCGTCGACGATATCACCCATCGTGATGCTGCGTCGCTGAACCTTGTTTCCGTCGCCAACGACCATGACATACCGGCCCTGTTGATCCATTCCAATTGCCTTGGTTGGGATCAAGACCGCGTTGTATTCCGACGAGAACGGAGCTTGGATGCGAGCGAACAAACCTGGCGATAGAATTCCCGTGTCATTGTCAAACGTGCCGCGGACGAGCGTATTGCCTGTGGTTGGGTCGGTGATATTGTTGACGAAGTTGATCGTGCCCTCGTGAGGAAAGCCCACTTCGTTGGCAAGCCCCAAGCGAATCGAGATCGTGGCTTGGCGAGCATCCTTGACTTCGCCTTCGAGCATCCTTGTCCGATAATCGAGTACCGATTGTTCATCGACGTTGAAGTCGACATAGATCGGATCGACCGAGACCACCGTCGTCAGTATCGTCGAGTCCGCGGCGACGAGGTTGCCGCTGGTCACCAACGTACGTCCGAGCAGTCCATCAATCGGAGAGCGGACGCGAGTGTATTCGAGATCCAATTGGTTGCGTGCCACGGTCGCCCGCAGGTTCTCGATCTGGCCTCGCAACTCCGCGACCGTGGCCACGGCTTGATCATATTCCGCGGCGCTGGTGGCATTGCGATCAAGCAACGCGTCGGAACGTGCAAGGTCCTTGTTCGCTTGTTCCAGTCTCGCTTCGGCTGCTTCGAGTGATCCCTTGGATTGCTGTAATGCCAACTCATAAGGCTGAGGATCGATCATGAACAGAAGATCTCCCTTCTTTACTAGGTCGCCTTCGTTGACGCTCACCTCAGGGATCGAACGATCCGCAGAACCTTCGCTCGTCCCAGTTCCCTCCGCGTCAGTTGCTTCGCTGCTGGGGGCACGGTTTGAGGACTCCGCCCTGGCGAGACCGCTGAACTGCGTTCGCTCACTGTCAGCCGAACGAGGGCTTTGCAGGAGATAACCGCTGACGCGGGCACGAATTTCCACTGAATTCATGGCCGCGGTGCGACCGGTGTATTCGCGATAGTCCACGATCGCCCGCGTCGTTGCTTGAGCCGTTTCGACCTCGGGCACCGGCATCGCGGGGGCTGACGGTGGTGGGGCGTCTTGCGATTGACATCCGGCCACTGCAATTAGCAGCAAAATGAGCAACAGACTGTGCGAAGGTTTCATGGTGCACCGAGTGAAAGCAACGATTCGCAGCAAGCTTTCCGCCGTGCTCACTGCTTGAAAGAAAACTATTTACGTGTAAAATATTGGCGTGTCAAGTACCGTGAGAACCCGTGATGCCCTCTCAGAACCTGCAAAACGAACTTCATCGCAAACATCCCTTTGCTTCGCTTCAACAAGAAGCGTTGGTAAGTTTGCTGCGAACCGGTGACCAGCTCGAGAATCGCTTGGTGCGTTTTTTTCGAGATCACGACCTGACGCTAACGCAGTTTAACATGCTGCGTATCCTCCAATTGGAGGGGCGGCAGCTCACCTGTGGCGAGATTAAACAGCAGATGATTCAAGTCGTGCCAGCGATTACCGGGGTTGTCGATCGGCTTGAAAAACAAGGCAGAGTCGAGCGTCAGCGTTGTAGCAGCGACCGCCGGGTCGTCTATGTCAGCATCACAAAACAAGGCCAGGACGTCTGCAAGCAAGCGATGCCGCTGCTGGAAAAGCTTGAATCGACTTTGCTGAAACGACTGACCGAGAAAGAGCTGAAACAGTTGATTTCGCTACTGGAAAAGTCCCGTCAATCGTTGGCCGAGGAGGAACGTCAATGAGCTTGCTGAGTAAACCCAAGCCGCGACAGCGGCGTTCGGATTTTGGCTTGGTCGACCGACCGGCGGAGAACGATTTCGCGGTGACCGATGAAGTGGCGGCGCCCGTCGAGCAGCTCGATGCGTCGGCATCCACCCAGCCTGCGACCATTTTTGTAACCGCGTTCCCGAAACCAGGGCGAGAGCGTGAGTGGGAACAGGCGATCGGCGAATTGATTCGCAAGTCGATCGACTTTCCTGGTCATCTGGGGGCTCTAGTGCTTCGGCCACAGGGATCGGGCGACCGCCACTATCGCGTGATCTCGAAATTTGATTCCGTCGAAAACATGCATCGCTGGCATCACTCGGACGAACGCAAAGAGAAGGTGGCTCGACTGCAGACGCTCGAAGGTAAACCCGCGGACATTCATCATTTGACGGGGTTGGAAACGTGGTTTGAATTACCTCAACACAGTGGAGGCGATGCAACGGCACCGCCCAAATACAAAATGGCGATCGTCGTTTGGATCGCGGTCTATGCTGCGGT
>NZ_ANOG01001125.1 GCF_000346295.1 Rhodopirellula maiorica SM1
TCTGGCGCTCCCTCAGGTGCGGTCGGCAGCCTCGTTTCATCCTTGGTCGACATGGATAGTCCTGCGGGACAAGTCGACAACGTCAGTGACGCCGATAGCGGTGCTGCACTGGGGATCGCGGTCACCGCGGCCAATACCACCAACGGCACTTGGTATTATTCGATTGACAACGGTAGCACGTGGAATGCGTTGGGCGCCGTCAGCGATTCAAACGCTCGTTTGCTCGCTGCCGACGCCAACACTCGACTCTACTTCCAGCCCAATGCCGATTATTTCGGCACACTTGCGGATGCCATTACCTTTCGAGCTTGGGATCAAACCAGCGGCAGCAATGGCGGAGTCGCCGACACCAGTTCGACGTCGGAAACTTTTTTGGATACCTTTAGCTCGGTCTCGTACAGCAACAATGATGGTTCGCTTTCCTGGTCAACCGACTGGATCGAAAATGATGCTGGGGGCGGAGGTGCGTCTGGGGGCAAGTATTTTGTCTCAGGTGGGCTATTGAACGTTGGGGAGTCCAATTCAGATAAATACATCTACCGCGAAGCCAATTTAAGTTCTGCCAACACTGCGACGTTTTCCTTTGATCTGGTGACCAACAATCTAGGCGGTGGCGGAGCAATTCTTGCTCAGATTTCGTCCAATGGTGGCAGCACCTGGACCACGCTGTTGGCCGTCAACTCGGGAACGGCTACCGGAACAAAAAGTTTCGACATTTCCGCCTATATCGCCTCCAACACCCAGATTCGTTTTTACGACAGCAACGGCGGCGGCAAAGAGATTTTAGTCGACAATGTGCAGATTACGGATACAAGGGCGTTGTCGGGCGGAACGACCGCATTCTCGTCGGAGACCGATACTGCAAGCATCGTGGTCAATCCCGTCGCCGACACTCCCTCGATAACCGGTGCGACCACTGATGAGGATACCCAGTCGACGAGCGGACTGGTGATCACTCGCAATGCTGCTGATGGTGCCGAAGTGACTCACTACAAGATCACCGGCATCACGGACGGAACGCTCTATAAGAACGACGGTGTAACCGAGATCAGCAACGGTTCATTCATCACGGTCGCCGAGGGAACCGCGGGTCTGAAATTCACTCCCAACGCGGATTTCAACGGCACCGGCAACTTTACGGTCCAGGCCTCGACGTCCAATGACGACTCCGGCCTCGGCGGCGGCACGACGGTTGCCAACGTCACCGTGGACGCCGTCAACGACACGCCGGTGGTCAATGGTCCCGGCAGCGCGCTATCAGCAACCGAACAAGTCGGGCTCGCCATCGAAGGCAGCGGATTTACGGTCAACGATATCGACGCCGGAAGCGGCACGATGACCGCCACGATCAATGTCGGTGAAGGCACGATCACGACGACAGCCGGTGATTCGGGCGTTACGATCGGCTCAGGCAACGGCACGGGAACTGTCACGATCACCGGTACGCTCAGCCAGATCGACAACCTATTGACCGGTGTAAGCAGCGGCACGATCACCTACCTCAATAGCAGTGACACACCAAGTGCATCGACCACGATCACTGTCACAGTCAACGATGGCGGCAACACTGGCAGTGATCCAGGTTTGACCGGTGACGGCAGCAGCGAAGAGGATTCGGCAAGCCAAACAATCAACATCACTGCCACCAACGATGATCCGACAAACCCAGGCGGATTGCCCAGCGACATCGCGGTCACCGAGGACGTCAGCAGCAATGTGGATCTATCCCAAATCAACCTCAGCGATGTTGATCACGGCGGCGGCAATCTGACGGTGACACTGACAACGTCGACCGGTGGCAACTTGACGGCCAGCAGTGGGGGCGGAGTCACGATCGGGGGTAGCGGAACCGGAACGTTGACATTGACTGGAACTTTGGCAAATCTAAACGCCTACATTGATACCGCCAGCAATATCCAGTACCTGCACTCCACCGCGAATTTGAACGGCGGGAACGTCGACACGATCAATGTCAAAGTCAACGACAATGGCAATTCGGGCAGTGGCGGTGGCGGCGATGTCGATCTGGGTACAGTCAACGTCGATATCACGGCGGTCAACGATGCGCCCATTAACACGGTGCCTGGAACGCAAACCGTCGCCGAAGAAACGGCGACCACCATCAGCGGCATCTCGATCAGCGATATCGATGCGGCCAGCGGTAACGTCACCACACGACTGCAAGTTACCGCGGGAGTTGTCAATGTCACACTTGCCGGAAGCGCCTCGATCAGTGCGGGGACCAACGGCACAGGCGATTTGACGATTCAAGGCTCGGTCGCCGATATCAATGCCACTTTGGCTTCGTTATCCTACACCGGCAACGCGGATGTGATCGGTACGGCCGCAGACACATTAACCGTCACCACCAACGACGGTGGCAACACCGGTTCCGGTGGTGCACTGCAAGACACCGACACCGTTCAAATCAACATTACGGCCGTCAATGACACTCCGGCCGTCAACGGTCCAGGCACAACTCTATCGGCGACCGAACAAGTCGGACTCGCCATCGAAGGCACTGGGTTTACCGTCACGGATGTCGATGCCGCCAGCGGCACGATGACCGCGACCATCGCAGTGGGTGAAGGAACGATCAGCGTTGCCGGAGGTGATTCCGGTATCACAATCAGCTCGGGAAACGGCACAGGAATCGTCACGATCACCGGCACGCTCAGCCAGATCGATAACCTGTTGATCGGCGCCGGGACCGGCACGATCACCTATCTGAACAGCAGCGACACACCAAGTAGCTCGACCACGATCACCGTCACGGTCAACGATGGCGGCAACACCGGTGCCGATCCGGGGCTGACGGCCGACGGAACCAGCGAAGAGGATTCGGCAAGCCAAACGATCAACATCACGGCCACCAACGATGATCCGACCAATCCCGGCGGATTGCCCAGCGATATCACGGTCACCGAAGATGTCAGCAGCGATGTCGATCTGTCGCAAATGAACCTCAGTGATGTCGATCATGGCGGCGGCAGTTTGACCGTGACGCTCACCACTTCGACTGGTGGAAATCTAACAGCCAGCAGCGGTGGCGGTGTCACGATCGGCGGCAGCGGGACCGGGATACTGACGCTGACCGGAACGCTGGCCGATTTGAATACCTACCTCGATACCGCCAGCAACATTCAGTACCTGCACTCGGCCGCCAACACCAACGGTGACAACGCCGATTCCGTAGCGGTCAAGGTCAACGACAACGGCAATACCGGATCAGGCGGTGGTGGCGATGTGGCGCTGGGCAGCGTCAACGTCGATGTCACCGCGGTCAACGACGCACCGGTACTTGATAACTCGGAAACATTCTCGATGAGCGATATCACCGAAGACCAGACGAACAATTCGGGCGATACCGTCGCTTCGATTATCGCCAGTTTGTCCGGTGACCGGATTACCGATGTCGACAACGCCGCGAGCGAAGGAATTGCGATTCGGGGGATTAGCGGCGGCAATGGAACATGGCAATACTCGCTCGACGGCTCAACATGGACCAACGTCGGTTCGGTCGGAACATCGACATCGTTGTTGTTACGGTCGACGGACTACTTGCGATACGTCCCCGACGCGATGAATAGCGACGTTTCGAGTGTGACGTTTGTCGCCTGGGACCAAACCATTGGGACCGAAGGCACCAAGGTCAGTACGGCTGCAACCGGAGGCACGACCGCCTTCAGCGACAATGTCGGCACTGCGCAAGTGACCGTCACGGCGGTAAACGATGCGCCGACCATCACCGATTCAGCCACCGTCAACCTTAGCACCACCAGCGAAGACAGTCCCTCGACCGCGACCAGTGTGGACTCGATTATCTCCAGCGCCGGCTGGGCGGACGTCGACACCGCCGCGGTCAACGGGATCGCTGTCACGGCGGTCAACGGAAACGGCAGCTGGGAATATTCGACCGACGGAACCAATTGGACCTCGTTCAGCGGCATCACCGCAAGCAACGCCTTGCTGCTGAGTGCTTCGACACAGATTCGCTATCAACCCGATACGCACAACGGCGAAACAGCAACGTTTGAATTTGTCGCTTGGGATACGACCACGGGATCACCATCGGCGTTTGGCTCGCCTGCCTACGCGAATCCGGCAAGCGGTGGTGGCACGTCGGCCTTTTCGAGCGAATCAGCAACGGCTTCGATCGTCGTTACCGATGTTAACGACGCGGTGGTCACGGTTGGCGATACCGCCACCGCAACCGAAGCAAGCGGAGTAGCCAACACAACGGCGGGGACGAACCCGACCGGAAACGTACTCGACAACGACTCCGACGTTGATAATGGCGATACCAAAAACATCAGCGGCGTCTCAGCAGGTGTTGCCGCATCAGCCACAGGCAACGTCGCCGCCAATGTGGCGGGATTGTATGGTTCGATCCATATCGCCGCCAACGGCAGTTACAGCTACACGGTCGACAACAACAACGCCGACGTCCAAGATCTGCTCTCAGCAAGTGATACGCTAACGGACGTCTTCACGTACACCGTCCAGGACGCGTCAGGTGCCGAATCCACCACCCAAATTACCATCACGATCCAAGGCGGCGACGACGCCCCGGTCGCGTTCAGCGACAATGGCGACGCGTATGAAGCATCCGGAATTGCCAATGCGACCGCGGGCAGCGATGCAACCGGGAATGTATTGGGAAATGATGACCCCATCGATGCAGGCGATACATGGTCGGTAACGGGAATCGCGCAAGGCGTCGCTGGATCGACAAGTGGTTCAGTCAACGCGATGGTTAGCGGCAACTTTGGGTCGATCACACTCGATGCCAACGGTAACTATACCTACACCATTGATGAAACCAACACGACGGTTCAGGCGTTGCGGACGTCTAGCAACACGCTGAGCGATGTCTTCTCTTACACGATCGCGGACGGGTCGGGCCAGCAGTCGACATCCCAGATCACGATCACACTGCACGGCAACAACGACAATCCCGTCGCCACGGCCGACAACGCAATCGCAGTCGAAGCCAGCGGTTATGCAAACGGAACGTCCGGCACCGATCCGACCGGCAATGTTCTGTCCAACGATACCGACGTTGATTCCGGCGACACGAAAAGCGTCAGCGGCGTGGTAGCAGGACTCGCGGGTTCAGCAAGTGGCAACGTCGGTTCATCAGTCACCGGTAGCTACGGTCAAATCATGATCGCCAGCGATGGTAGCTACACCTACGTCGTCGACAATGACAATGTGGCGGTCCAAGCACTGCGGACCTCGACCGATACTTTGCAGGACGTATTCACCTACACGATGGTGGACACCGCCGGCGCGCCATCGACAACGCAGATCACAATCACCATCGAAGGCAGCAACGACGCACCCGTGGCGGTCCCAGACGCTGCAACTGCGGTCGAAGCGGGCGGCGTATCCAACGCCACATCGGGTACGAATCCTAGCGGCAACGTACTGAGCAATGACACCGATGTTGATTCTGGTGATTCAAAATCAATCGACGGAGTCGCCTCAGGCGTCCAAGGGTCCACAAGCGGTAACGTCGGCGCGAACGTTGCGGGGAACTACGGCTCAATCGCGATCCAATCGGACGGAAGCTACACGTACACGGTCGACAATGACAACGCATCGGTCGAGGCCTTGCGATCCTCTGCCGAAACGCTATCCGATGTATTCACCTACACGATGGTCGACGCATCCGGGTTAAAATCGACCGAGCAGATTACGATCACCATCCAGGGTAGTAACGATAGCCCGTATGACATCACCACCACCAGTTTGACGATCGCGGAAAATCTAGCCGATGATCAGATCGTTGGCAGCGCTACACCCTATGACATCGACACGGGCGATTCGTTTACCTATGCATTGAGCGACGACGCAGGGGGACGATTTCGGATCGACGCGTCGGGCAACATCCGCGTCCTTGATTCGAGCCGGCTTGACTACGAAACCGCAACGCAACACGACATCACGATTCGTGTGACCGACCAAGCCGGTGGACAATACGACGAAACCGTCACCATTCATTTAACCGATGTCAATGAATTCGACGTCACGCCTGCCAACGACATTGATGCTTCGGCGAATGAAGTCTCCGAAAATGCGTCGACCCTGTCATTGGTCGGATTGACGGCAAACGCCACGGACGCGGATGGAACGAACAATGCGGTGACGTATTCGCTCAGCGACGACGCGGGTGGACGCTTCGCGATCGATACTAACACCGGTGTCGTCACGGTCGCGGGAAGCTTCGACTACGAAACCCAAACCTCGCACACCATCACAGTCGCGTCTCAATCAAGCGACGGATCAACCCGCTTTTCGAGTTTTACGATCAATGTGCTCGACGAGAACGAGGCTCCAACCGCTCAGAACGACAATTATTCAGTCCATTCAAGCCAAACGTTGTCGATCGCAGCTCCTGGAGTACTCGCCAACGACGCAGACATCGAGGGCGATGTGCTGCAACTACATTTAATTTCGGGTCCAAATCACGGCGTTTTGACCGAGCGACTCGATGGCAGTTTTGTCTACATTCCTGCCAACGGATTTTTTGGCACCGACACATTTACTTATGTCGCCAACGATGGTCACTTTGACAGTAACGTCGTTACGGTCACGATCACTGTCAATGCAGTGGGTGGCGGCGGAACGAGCGGAAACGACTCAAACGCCGGAGGAGGCTCAGGCGACAACGAGTCCAATGAGTCTGGCGATCAACACGAGAACAGCGATTCGTCTGAAGCCGACAGCAACGAAAACGACGCCGAGGCCGAAAATGGCCCCACGGCGCCGCATGGCGGTCTGGGCGCGTTACCGCTGGGCGGCACCGAGACCCCATCAAACGAGAACGTCGACGCGTCATCCGATACGCGTTCGCCCCGCTCGCAGCCAGCTTCGGACATCGCCGATTCGCTGGGGATGCAGACACTTGCAGCAGACCAACAACAAGATTTGCGAGGACGCGAGTTCACGTTCGGCGGTTCGTCAGAGATGCAAGTGCGTCATCGGCTCAGCAACGAAACACACATGCTGGAACGACTGCTTGTCATGGACCTGACCCACGCCATCAGCTGGGAACAGTGGAACGAAGAACAACGGGCGAACAACGAATCGACATTCTTCGGTATTGAACAGGTCGGTGCGATTGGTGCTGGGACGGGGCTGGCCACCGTGGGTTACGTCCTTTGGGCACTTCGCGGCGGCGTGTTGCTGACCACCATTTTCGGCAGCATGCCGGCATGGCGAATGATCGACCCCACCGAGCTATTGACCGCCTACCGGACGACGGATCCGAAAAAACAATCCGGGATCGAATCGTTCCTCGATTGACCAGTCTTCAATCTCTGATACCTCAATCTCGAGTCCCCCAAAGCATGACCTTGGCAAAGCCGCGACGCTCATAGCACACCGTTAGTCCGACGCAAGTAAAAACCACGACAAAAACATCCTGCATTACTTTCACAATCCACCGTGACTCGCGTGAACCCCGCTGACGTTCGCACAGCCTCAATGGGCACAACCGTTACGATCGGTCAACTCTACCTGACAATACCCCGCCGGTTCGATAATCGAATCGATTTTGCATTAGTCGTTTTAGCCGTAATCAACAATTGAGCGTGACGTCTATCAAGACAGATATTGCGTTTTTCCATTTACTCAAACCGCCCATTATTGCTCTAGGACTCGTTTTCGTTGTTACGTGAGTTCATCGCATCGTTGAGACTGGCGTTCGCACTGGTGTGCGTCGGCGTCAGCCTTATCCTCGGCGGTCAATGGCTGGGATTAATCCCGGACGTTGACGGAGTAGAGATGCGTGCGCGTCAACAGTACTGCGAGTCGATTGCCATCAACGCGTCGGCTCACGTGCGTCGTCAACAATGGGTTGATTTGACCACGATTCTGCGAACGCAGGTCGAGCGGAATGAGGACATTTTATCGATCGGTCTTCGCAGTGATCTGGGAACACTGCGACTGGACACCGGGCACCATCGTGAGATGTGGGATCACTTTGAACAAAATGCCGAAGACGGCGAAGGTGATCGCGTCGAGGGCATGCGTGTCCCGATCACACTGAATCGGCGTCCATGGGGCAATGTTGAATTCTGTTTCCGCAAACCGGAATCGACCGCATGGGCTCCGTTAACCGAGCATTCGGTATATCGTTTGGTCGGTTTCTTTGTGATCGCCGGACTCGCATCGTACACCTTGTTTGTCGCAAAAATCATGGGTGTCTTTCGCAAGACTCAAGTGGTTCCCGACCGGGTCCGCCGAGCCTTGGATACGCTTGCCGAAGGATTGCTGGTACTTGACGAGCATGGACAAATCGTACTGGCCAACCGCGCGTTTACCGAAACAATCGGGATTCCGCTCGAAGATCTGGCCAAGAAGAAGGCGAGCGATTTGTCATGGACGCTACCTCAAGACAGCGAGTCCGAAGCAGACGGATCCATTACTTATCCGTGGATTGCTGCGATCGACCAATCCGAACTTCAATCCGAACAAATGCTCCACTACCGTTTAGTCGATGGACGAAAACGCATTTTCTCGGTCAACGCCGCACCGCTGGGTGGCGACGACAATCAACGGGGTGCCTTGGCAACGTTCCGTGACGTCACCCACGTCGAAGAACATCGCGAAGAGCTGGAAAAGATGCTCGGCATGCTCCGCAGCAGCCGCGACGAGATCGAACGCAAAAACAGCGAACTTGAAATCTTGGCGACCCAAGACGCATTGACCGGATGTTTAAATCGACGTGCGTTCTTTGAGCGATTTGATGCGCACTGGAGAACCGCCCATACCGAGAATACTCCGCTGTCGTGCATCATGGTCGATAATGACCATTTCAAGAGTGTGAACGACACCTATGGACACCACATTGGCGACGAAGTGCTTCGCCGCGTATCAAAAGTGATTCGCGAGATGCACCAAGACCACGGTTTGGTTTGTCGCTACGGTGGTGAAGAATTCTGTGTCGTGTTCCCGAACATGACGCTGCAACAAGCGATCGCCGAAGCCGAGAAAACGCGTGAAGCGATTGCCGCGATTCGGTTGGAAGATCCAGCCGAACTGACATTGACCGCCAGTCTTGGGGTGTCCGAACTGCGGTTCAATCCGGCCGATCCGCAAGAATTGATCAACCAAGCGGACGCCTGTTTGTACGTTGCAAAACGCGAGGGCCGAAATCGCGTGATTTCGTACAACGCGAACATGGAATCAATCGAAGATGCTTCGGAAAACGCCGCCGCTGTGAAACCGAAACGCTTGGACATCTCTTATCAAGCGGTCACCGCGCTGATGTCGGCGATTTCGTACCGAGACGCGAAAACCGCCGAACACAGTCGCCGTGTCGCTCATTGGTGTTCTCGCGCCGCCGCCAACGTGCTCGATCCTGCAAAAATCTATGTTCTTGAGATCGCCGCACTGTTGCATGACATCGGTAAAGTAGGGGTTCCCGACAACGTCTTGAACAAACCAGGTAGCTTGACCGAACAAGAGTGGGAATTCATGAGCCGGAACGACCGGATCGGTGTCGAAATCGTCACCAACACGTTCAACTGCGATGAATTGACAGCCATCATCTCGGCGCATCAAGCGATTCGTTTGCAGGGCCAACGTTCACGTCCGCTTTCTGAACTGAAAACGATCGAGAACGAACAGGTCGCCTGGTGTGCAAAACTGCTGACGGTCGCCGACAGCTACGATGCCATGATTTCCAGCAGCGTTTACCGCGAGCAGAGCTCGCATGCCGAAGCGATCGCAGAACTACGTCGCTGTGCTGGAACTCAATTCGACCCGGAAGTCGTCGAGCATTTTGCCAGCACGATCGACGAACAGGCACTTGCCGTCGCATCCGGGGCGTTTGCGTTGGGCAAACAAGCCGCGATCCAAATCGGCATGAACGTCGAACGGCTCGCCGCGGCCTTAAACCAACAAGATTTGCGAGCGCTTCAGGAACACGCTTCACTGCTGGCGATCACGGCCAGCAGCTGTGGACTCGATTCGATCACCAAAGCTGCCAACCACATTTGTGACATCACCAACGCCGAAGATTTGCAGTGGACCATGCTGCTGCGTGACACCAACGAATTGCTCGATACCGCTCGCGCGGCACAATCCGAGTTCCTCCGCGATGCACTAGAACTTGAAACATCGCGAAGTTTCCAAGTCGATTAAGCGGCAGCCAGGGATCACCGGGTGATGATCCCGTTAGCCGTTTATCCGAACGCTTCACAGCATTCCGTAGCGAACCGCATGAACGACTTGTTGGTTGAATCGACCGTGTTCTTGAGTTCGACGCGTCCTAGCTTTCGTCGTCTTCCTCATACTCTTCGTATTCTTCCTCTTCGTATTCTTGCGAATCGTCTGCATCGTCGCCAGCGACGGAACCTTCGATGACGTTGGCATCGCTTGGATCATCCCCCTCATCGGGATCTAAGCCTTGCATCTTCTGCCATGCTTCCATGGTCAACAACACTTCGCGTGATTTGGATCCGTTGTATTCGCCGACAATTTTGTCTTCGGCCATGAAATCAATCAGCCGAGCGGCCCGGCCATAGCCGATCCCGAGGCATCGCTGCAGCAGAGACAACGACCCACGGCCTTCGCGTATCACGACTTCGATCGCACTTTCATACAACTCGTCGCGGTTCTTGATGTCTCCGACCGCTCCGGCATCCGTGTCGTCTCCATCGTCGACCTTCAAGTTCATCAACTCGCCGACAAAGTTTTGCTCGCCAAGACTGCAGTGATCGACAACCGCGTCGATCTCTTCGTCGGACAAATAGGTCCCCTGTCCACGAATCAAGGTGCTGGTGCCCGGCCACAAGAACAACATGTCGCCGTTACCGAGCAGTTTGTCGGCACCATTTTCATCCAACACAACGCGGCTGTCCGTCTTGCTGGCCACTTGGAAACTCAAACGCGCCGGCAAGTTACTCTTGATCAAACCGGTGATAACGTCGACGGTCGGTTTCTGCGTCGCCAAGATCAAGTGGATCCCGACCGCACGACTCTTTTGAGCCAACCGAATGATGTGTGTTTCCACATCCTTTCCGGCAGTCATCATCAAGTCCGCCATCTCGTCCGCGATGATCACGATAAAGGGCAATTTATCAGGGACACTTTCGGTATCCTCAGCGTCCTCCATGTCCAACCGCCGCAGGATCTCTTCGCGGCCGAGATCGTTGTAGCTGTTGATGTGACGCACTCCGGCCTTGGCCAGTAACGAGTAGCGTTCTTCCATCTTTTCGACCGCCCAAGCCAAGATCGCTTCGGCCTTTTTCATGTCCGTGATCACCGGATGCATCAAGTGAGGCAACCGACCATAGCCACTGAGTTCAACCATCTTGGGGTCGATCATCAGCATGCGAACCTCGTCCGGCCGACACATCATTAAAACCGATGTAATGATCGCATTCAAACAAACACTTTTACCCGTACCGGTTCGCCCCGCGATCAACAAGTGGGGCATTTTTTCGAGCCCGACCACCATTGGGTTCCCCGACACGTCCTTGCCCAAGAACACCGGGATGTTCATCTTCGAACGACTCATGTCCGATTCTTCGATCACGTCACGCAGTCGCACGACTTGCCGATTTTCGTTCGGAACTTCGATTCCAACGGTGTTTTTGCCAGGGATAGGGGCGACGATACGGACGCTAGGCACCCGTAGCCCGATCGCCAAGTCGTCCGCCAAACCGGTGATCTTGCTGAGCCGCAATCCGGCTTCCAGTTCAATCTCGTACTGAGCGATCACCGGACCGGTTTCAATTTCAACGACGCGAATGTTGAACCCGAAATCCTTGAACGTGTCTTCCAGGATTTGGGCCTTGCGCCGCACTTCGATCAGCTGTTCGTCATAGCTAACATCGTCGCTCTGTTCGAGCAATTCGATAGGCGGCAAACGATAGTCTTCGGATCCAAACGGCGCCGATTCTTGCACGTTGTCGTACAGTTCTTGCTTGGCATCGGCTTGCTGTTTGCGTTTGGGTACTTTGATTTTTGGATTCGAAAGTGCATGTTTCTCGTCTTGACGAAGATGCAACGTTTCATCGTCCACCTCAAGATCCCGCGTAACCGGTTCACTTTCGGGCGTTTCCTCGGATGTCTCTTCGTGCTCCGTGGTCATTTCCGAATCGACAACTGAATCTTGTGAGTTCGCTGCCGCTGGATCGCTCGCAATTGTTTCGGGCGCATCCATGGTCGCCGTTTCGACGCCGTCATTAGCAGCCGATTCGGTTTCGTTCGTGGATGCGACTTTGCGTCGAGACTTTTTGAACTTGATTTTCGGTTCGCGATTGGACCAATCGCTTGCTTCGGCGGCATTAGCATCGGTGGTGGGCTGTTCCGCAGTGTTGGATTTGCCGACCTCGTCGCCTTCGATTTTGATCGGTTCTTCCAGATCCGTGAACGCTTCTCGGCGACGTCGCACGGTGATCGGCATGACTTTGACCGCTCGCTGCATTCCGCTTTTCGATACCATCGCTCCGCTGGCTAGGATTCGCTTTCCGGCATATAGAAGGGCGTAGTCGGTCGTCAGCAGCAAACCGACGGCGATGACGGTCGTCGCCAAGATCCACGCCCCGGCTGGTGCAAAATGTTCGAGCAAGAACGTCGAGGTCATCGCCCCGAGGTAGCCACCGTTGCCCACCACCGGCATCTGCTCGAGTTGCATCGGCAACAGCCCCCCTGCGGTGGCCACGCCAATCACAACGATAGTGCCTCCGAGCGATCGCAGCACCGGAGCGTTCAAGCGGCCTCGATACAGCAGTGCCGTTGCCACTCCGCCGCCCGCGGCAATCACCAAACCCGCAGCAAGTCCTAATGCATCCAATAACGCTGCCGAAATCACCGCTCCCCAGTACCCGCAGGCATTGGTCACCGTGGGATTGGTCGGATAGACCGAATTGTTAGGAGCGTACAGTGCGCTGATGGGCCAGACCGGCATTTCGATGGGGTCAGCCGGACTGCGTGTGATGATCGATACGGTCGCAATCAAGGTCATCGCAACCAAAACGATCGCGACAACGTCGCGAATCAAGTTCGCTTCGCGGTCTCCGTTTGCACCGTCGTTGGAAGCAGCAGTCGCCATAAAACCAAACAGCATTGCAGCGGCCCGGTCACCACGTCATTGACGAACGATGGAAATCGGCCACGTGGAAGAAAGAAAAACCCAGCAGAACGTCATCCTGGATTATCG
>NZ_ANOG01001126.1 GCF_000346295.1 Rhodopirellula maiorica SM1
TCCGGTGCGCCGTTTTTGACGGGACGGTTCGTCGAGTGACGAAACGGTGGCTAGCGCCAAAACCGCTAACGCTGTGACGCATTTTCGTAGCGAAACTCGCAGAGAGTTTCGGTTTTATGCGCGTAGCCGAAAGTCTCGGCGACTTTCGCTACAGTTAATTCGCGTTTTCCTTATGGGGAAAAATTGCTTCACAACGTTGGCCAATACCGCGAACAAGGACAGCTATTCGGCAGGCGAACGGGGGTCATGGAGCGGCGAAGCGTTTTAGTTTGCGGTCTAGCGTGCTGCGTTCGATTCCCAGCATCGCGGCAGCGCGACTTTTGTTGCCGTCGGTGTGACGCAAGACGCGTTCGATGTGCTGTTGTTCCAGCTCGGCCAATGTCATTTCGACCGCAGTTTCACTGCCTGCCGCATTCGCTCCGCCGGCGCTGCCCGTCGGCGACAGCGCGAGGTCGTTTTCGTCAATGAAATTCTTTTGATTCAGCACCACAGCGCGTTCGATCACGTTTCGCAGCTCGCGAATGTTTCCCGGCCAATGATACTGGAGCAACCGTTTCTGCGCCGCTTCGCTGATCGTTTCGATCCGGCGACCCATTTCACGATTGAACCGGTCAAGGAAAAATTGCGCTAACAGCAAACAATCACGTTGACGTTGACGCAGCGGTGGCACAATGATCTCGACCACGTGCAGTCGGTAATACAAATCTTGTCGAAATTTGCCTTCGCCAACCATCGTTTGTAAATCGCGGTTGGTGGCGGCAACGACACGAACATCGACTTTGATCGGTTCGTGTCCCCCGACGCGTTCAAACGGATGCCCCTCGAGCACTCGAAGCAATTTGGCTTGCAATTCGCCATTCATTTCGCCGATTTCGTCCAGCATCAATGTGCCACCATCGGCCATTTCGAACTTGCCCCGCTTTCGCTCGGTGGCGCCGGTGAAAGCGCCTTTCTCGTGGCCGAACAGTTCGCTTTCGAGCAGCGTTTCACTTAACGCAGCACAGTTCAAACAGACCATCGGTCCTTCGCGGCGATTCGATGCGTGATGCAGGGCTGCGGCCACCAATTCTTTGCCCACACCCGATTCGCCTCGCACCAACACGGTGGCATGCGTGGGTGCGGCCAGTTTGATTTTTTCGATCACGGCTCGAATCGCTTCGCTCTTGCCGACGATGCGAACTTTGTCGCCAAGTTGTTCTTGCAGCAACTCGGCCTTGCGGCGGCTTAGATGCAGCGATTTGGCCAATCGTCGTTGGTCGGCAAGTCGCGACACCGACTCAGCGAGGATTTCTGCCACCGCGACGACGACTTGTAAATCGTCACTGTCAAAGGGGGGAATCCCGGCGGCAGTGGTCATGTGAATCATGCCAAGGAAACGATCGCGATGGTCGCGGATCGGGGCTAGGATGATGCTTTCGACATCGATCTCACCACGGCTGTTTTGGGTCGCCAATTGATCGTCGCCGACGATGTTTCGAGCCAACAGAGCGTGGCCGCTTTCGCCGACCAAGTTCTGCAGTAACGCTTCGGGCGGTCGACGATAACTGCGGTCGCCGCTTTGCCGTGTCGCGACCAACGGGACTTCGGAAATCGAGGTGGGCGACGTCGAGCGTTCGCTGAGATAAACACCGGCGGTATCAAATTTCAAGCTGCCGACCAAATCATCTAAACACGCGGCGACAGCGGACTCAGAATCGTCCAGCCGGGCCAGAGTGAATGCTAATTTGAGCAACCGGCTACGAACGCCCGGCGCATCGTCACCGGACGCGTTTTGGTCGGCGACGGTTTTGGTTTCCGCCGATCGTGACTCGGGTGCGGCGCCGCGTCCATGCAGGTAATCACTGTGACGCCGACGATCGGTGATCGCATCGGCGTTCATCTCCATCGTCAATTGGTCGTCGGTGGCTTGCGAGGCTGCGTCGTCATCGTCGGATGTCGATTCGATGCCGCCGGTATGGATGGTATGGGTGAACTGGATTGCAAACCCGGCGATTTCGATCTTGTCGCCATCGCGAAGCGGGTGTGGTGCGGTAATCTCGTTGCCGCCGACGAAGGTGCCATTACGGCTGCCGAGATCTTCGATGACCCACGACCCGGTGACGGTGGATTCGGGCTGCGAAGTGGTCGAAGCGTCAGCTCGGGTCGCAGCGTCGGCGGGGACCGCAGCATTGGCGTCGACTGCAGCACCGGCGGCGACGGGGGCGGACCAATAGATTCGCGCATGTTGGCGACTGGCTTGGTGGCTGCGGATCACAATTTGGTTGGACGAGGCTCGACCGAGAAACGCTTCGGCTGGGGGGGCGAGTCGAAACACGTCGCTCCATCGGCCAGCGGATTTCAAGACCAAGTAGGCACCAGGATGGTGACGGGCCGATTTGTCACCAGCTGGGTTTGTCGAAGATGTCGTCTGCGGGGCTTTGGTATTCAAGCGAATCCACTGCGAAGGAGAAGCCAAAAATGGAAAAGACCGTCAGCGTTCGATTATGCTGATTATGAACACCGTGACGGAGTTTGAAGCGGCTCGAGCGGCGGGACGTGAGCGTCGGGCACATGCCGCAGTGGCATTTTAGCGGAGAAACCGTCTATTTGTACGTACACAGTGACAGGACTTCTGTTGCGATATGGATTTTTCGCAAGTATCCTGTGTATCGGTTACTTGCCTGATCGCGTTGCCGTCCTTGCGGGATTGCAATTGCGAATCTTTAGTCCAAGGCACCTATTCTAAGCCACGAACCATCCCCCGCCTAAAAACGCCAGCCGTTGTGCGGGATACCTCGGAGATCCACTCGATGGAATTCGGTCCACAACGTCTATATCGCTTTACTGCGTCCGTTATCGCGGTCCTCTGTATGTCCACCTCACTACAGGCAGGAATCAGTGGTCTAAACAACCGAGCGGTGGGGGGGGTGTTGATTGACGCCGAAGGCATTGTCCGAAACGCGACGATTGCCGAACAACAACAACTTTCCAACGCGGCTCGTGCGGCGCTGAAGCAAGCCGAAGGCGAGATGAATCAAGCGACCGAGATGCGGATGATCTCGTTGGCGAAATTGCAGAAACATCTGCAGGCGACTCGCGAAGCGGGCGAACCGATCTCGAGCGACGTCGAGTTTTTGGCTGGCCTGCAACGTATTGAGTATGTTTTCGTCGATCCGGACAACAATGACATCGTGATCGCGGGGCCAGCGGAACCTTGGGAAATGCTCGATGACGGCAGCGTCGTGGGGACGGAGTCGGGCAAATCGACGATGCGATTGGCCGATTTGATCGTCGCGTTTCGCACGGTCGAAACCGCTCGTCGTGCCGGCATCAGTTGTTCGATTGAACCGACGGCCGAAGGTCGCCAACGACTGCAAAACCTGCTTCGCAACGTCAAGCTTCGTCCGGGCCAAAACCCCGCGATCTACGAATCGGCGATGAAGCAAGCGTTTGGCCCACAAATGATTAAATTGACCGGCGTGCCGCAAGACAGCCGGTTTGCCCGGATCTTGGTCGCCGCCGACTTTGAAATGAAGCGAGTTGCGATGGAATTGGCGCCGTCGAACGTCAATGGGCTGCCCAGCTACCTACAAATGTCCAAAAACAGCCGCCACAGTTCGGCTCAGAACCCACGCTGGTGGATGGCTTGTAACTACGACACGATGACCAAGAGCGAAGACGCTTTGGCTTGGAAATTGTCGGGCCAAGGCGTGAAAACGTTGACGGATCAAGACTTGGTCCAGGCGGACGGCAATGTCAAAGCGACCGGCCGTGTTGACAAGGTCGCTCAAGCCTGGGCCGAAACGATGACGCAAAAGTATCCTGAATTGGCCAAGCGGATCCACGTTTTTGGTGACCTGCAAAACATCATGGACATGACCATTGCAGCGACCCTGATCAGCCAAGAGCGGCTCGATCAAAAAGCGGGCATCGATCTGTCGCTGTTAAAGCAAGAGAACGAAGCGGTGGAATTGACTTCTTATGCGGTTCCCAAAGCACTGAATCCTCAATGCAGCTTTGTACGAGGCCGCAGTGGCTGGGTTGTGACGGCTTCCGGAGGCGTCGACATCGACGCCTTCTCAGTCGTTGAAAAGCAGGCCATT
>NZ_ANOG01001127.1 GCF_000346295.1 Rhodopirellula maiorica SM1
GTGATTTTTATAGCGGAGCGGCGCAAGCCGCCCGGTCCAAATCGAACGGTTTACTCGCTGCAACCGGACGGCTCGCGCCGCACCGCTAACCGAAATAGACATTAAACGACGTGAACGCTACGGCTTTTTGTTGGACATTTGCAGAATCGCGTCGGCGAGCGCGTCTCCCATCATGGCAAACGTTTTCGCGCAGCCAAGGTAATGGTAGCCGGCGTTGGAAGCACCTCGTTTTCGCAATGCGACTTCCTCGGGACTGATCAGCTCGGCTTCGAATTTCTTCAGAAACTCTCGCTGTTCTTGATCGCTCATCGCACCGTCTGCGTTGGCATGGTTCTTGTTTTTGGTTCGCAGCAAGTACCTCATCTGTCGCACCGAATCATATTTCTCTTGGATCGCCGCCAACGGTTCGTCCCAGTATGGCGACGTTGGCACAGCAGTGACGTTGCCGCGAAATTCGGGTAACGAGGCGGGCGCCGCCATCGCTTCACGGAACATCAAATTGTCAGCGTTCGCCTTCTCACCACCGACTCCCATCACACCAATCACAAACGGCATCTTTGGTGCGGCAAGGTCGCTGCGAACGTCGCGAATGAAATCGGCCATCCATTCGCTGTACTTAGCAAAGCGATTCTCGGAACTGTCCGCTGGCAACCGTGGATACACGTCGCGGTTGACCATGTCATTGAACCCTTGGAACCAAACGAACCCCGCCATTTCGTAGCCTTGATTCTTATCGTACTCGGGGCAAACTCGACCGATGTCGCTGAGCACCTGTTTAACGTGCTGGATCATCAAACGGTAATAGTGACCTGATCCGCTCTCGGGATTGCGGTCTCGCGCGATGTCTTGTTCGGTTCGCGGATAGACTCCCGCACTCGGCGGACGGTAATCATAGAACAACGACTTGCCGCCCCAAGCAGTCTTAATGATCAACACCGGCTCGTCGTAGACCTCGTCCATTTTCAAACCAAACGTGAACTCGGGGCCGATCTTGCCTCCG
>NZ_ANOG01001128.1 GCF_000346295.1 Rhodopirellula maiorica SM1
CCTCGAACCTCGCCGCTAACGATCCATCGAAACGAACCCATCCGCTGTTCCAAAGCAACAAAGTGATCGGGGGTCATGAAGTTATCATTGAATCACCTAATCACGTGCAGTCGATCAGTGAATTGGATCTGACCGAGATCAAACTGATGTTGGTTGCTTATCAACACCGACTGAGACATTGGCGAAAACAACCAGGCATTCAGTACATCAGTCTGTTTAAAAACGTGGGCGGTGACGCTGGAGCTTCGCTGCAGCACAGCCACAGCCAATTGTTAGCAACCGACCAGATGCCCAATTCGGTTGAAAACATCAACGAACGCATGCGAGCGCACCAAGCCAGAACCGGGTGCTGTTTGCAGTGCGATATTATTCGTGCCGAACTGAAACAGAAACAACGGATCGTAGCGCAGACCAATTCGCTGGTTGCCTACTGTCCCTACGCAAGCCGGTTACCCATGCTGCTGCGTGTGACCACGAAAGACCACGTCGACCATTTTGATCAACTTTCGCCCGACGTCCTCGACGATTTGGCGCGGATGATCAAACGAATGACAGGTTGGCTGGAAACGCTTATTCCTAACGCCGCGTACAACATGCTGCTACATACCCGTCCACCGGGCGCTCGTGGCAACGCCGAGGCATTCCATTGGTCGCTGGAATTCTTTCCCCGCATTAGCCGCATCGCCGGTTTCGAGTGGAGCAGCCAGTGCATGATCAATACGGTGCTGCCTGAATTGGCCACCGAAAAATACCGCAAATGTGCCGCTGCGGAAAATCCGCGGCTTGTGCTGTAGTTTGCCGAAGCACCTCGCCCGCGATTGGCGAAGCCCGAACGTTTGGCAAGTCACAAACGCTTGAGGCAAACGGTGCCATCTTCCGACGCTGCCTCAGCATCCCCGCGATGCCACCGCAGACCGCCAGTCTTGCCTATCTCGACTGCTCGGCCCGCTCTCTGTGACACGTGATTTTCCTTGGAAACCCAGCGAAGACGCGGCTGTAAAACGAAACCGCAGATTGGGTAAATGATTCGGATCATTCTGGCCGATACATGCTGTAACCGTGCTATGGTCAACCGCACCCTGCCGATCCTTGGGGAAATCCCCCGCGAGATCCATTGCGGCTGAATCCATGGCACTGGGTTTGTGATCGACCGAATTTGACCCTTTCACCCCCAAAATCGCAACTATGACGCCGCACGCTCATCTTTGTTTGGTTCTGCACAACCATCAACCTATCGGTAACTTTGACGGCGTTTTTGAACAAGCGTATCAGGACAGCTATCTGCCGTTTTTAGAGGTGTTCGAGCCTTACGATGCGTTGCGAATCTCGCTGCATACCTCGGGGCCGCTGATGATGTGGCTGGCTGATAATCATCCCGAGTACATTGACCGTCTGCGAATGCTGGTCGACGCGGGACGTGTCGAAATCATTGGGGGACCTCAGTACGAGCCGATCTTGGCGATGTTGCCACGGCGTGATCGGATCGGCCAAATTCAAGCCTACAGCAATTGGCTGCACCGCACCTTGGGCGTTCGACCTCGCGGAATGTGGACGCCGGAGCGTGTTTGGGAATCGTCGTTGACAAGCGATGTCGTCGATGCCGGAATCGAGTACACCGTGCTGGACGATTTCCATTTCCGCGCAGCCGGACTTCGCGATCCTCAGTTGACCGGTTACTACTTGACCGAAGATGACGGACGCGTGCTGCGAGTATTCCCCGGATCGGAACACCTTCGCTACACGATCCCATTCCAGAGCGTCGATGCCACGATCGAGCATTGTCGCGAACTCGCCCATCGTTCGCCTGGCGTCGTATTGACGTTTGGTGACGACGGCGAAAAATTTGGCACTTGGCCGGATACCAAGGTACACGTGTACGAAAAAGGATGGCTTCGCTCGCTGTTTGAATCATTGACGGCCAACGCGGACTGGTTGAAAACGGTCACACTCGAAGACGCGATCACCCACACCGCTCCGGTTGGCAAGGTATATCTGCCCGATTGTAGCTACCGCGAAATGACCGAATGGTCGCTTCCCGTCGCAGCGCAAGATACGTTTGACGAAGTTACCCACGCGATGGAAGACCAACCGCAGTGGAGCGATTTGAAAAACTTCGTACGCGGCGGTTTCTGGCGGAACTTCAAAACCAAGTACGACGAAACGAACGAAATGTACGCGCGGATGATGCACGTCAGCCGCCAGCTAGCCGAAATCGAAGCCACCGGAATCGGTGCCAGCGAGATTTCGCAAATCCGCGACGACCTGTACCGTGGCCAATGCAATTGCCCGTACTGGCACGGCGCTTTCGGCGGCATCTATTTGCCGCACCTTCGCAACGCAGTCTTCCAACACTTGATTGCCGCCGACAACGAACTGGAACGACTCAGCGGTGTCAATGAACACAGTGTCCAAGCCACCGCATCGGATTATGACTTCGATGGATACCAAGAAGTTCGGCTCAGCAACAATCGTCTGTGTGCGTGGTTCGCGCCAGGACGTGGTGGCCGCATGTACGAATTGGATGTCCGAGAAATCCAACACAACCTGCTAGCCACGCTACAACGTCGCCCGGAAAGCTATCACCGCAAAGTATTGGCGGGTCCAAACGCCGGCGGCGACGAAGTTGCAAGCATCCACGACCGAGTCGTATTCAAACAAGAGGATCTGGACCAGCGACTTCAATACGACCGATTCGCTCGCAAGAGTTTGATGGATCACTTCTATGACAACGATGCGACCTTAGAAAACGTGGCTCGTGGTGAAGCGACCGAACGTGGCGATTTTGTCGAATTGGCGTTCCAAACCAAACTGCGTCGCGGTGCAGATCGTGTACAAGTTCAAATGCGTCGCGACGGCAACGCCTGGGGCATCCCCATCACGATGACCAAGGCGGTGACGATGCACGCCGGCAGCGATCGATTGACGGTGGCCTACCTGCTGGAAAACGTACCGCAGAATCAACCGCTGCATTTTGCCATCGAGATGAATTTTGCCGGGCTGCCATCGGGTGCGGACGACCGTTACTTCTCGGACATCAACGGCCATCGTCTCGGACAACTTGGCGAGGAACTAGACCTCGAAGATGCACTCGGTCTAAGTCTATCGGACCGTTGGCTGGGCATCGATGTGGCTCTTCAGATCAATCGACCGAGCGGTATTTGGGCGTTCCCGATTCAAACGGTTAGCCAAAGCGAATCGGGCTTCGAACTTGTTCACCAAAGCGTTTGTGTGCAACCTCACTGGATTGTCACGGGCGACGAAAACGGTCGCTGGAGCGTCGAGTTCGAATTGGCCGCATGCTGCGAGCAGAAGTCGGAAACCGTTCACGAGCAAGAAGTGATTCGGCTGTAAGGCAGAAGAAGAGTTCTTCTTCCGCCCCCTACTGCAGTGACCTGTCCGCCGACAGCTCCGGTTGTCGGGTGGCGAAACCGTGGCTAGCAGACCGTTGATTTAGTCGTACGATGGACTTCCTAGTCCGTCGAATACACCCGTGACGGACGAGGCAGTCCATCAGCCACCCCCTTGCCACAAGACACTTCAAAAAATCAACAGCCCGCTAGTGTCAACGCGGCCAACGGATTCGGTCGCCGGGTAAATTCCAAACGGATCACTCGCGGCAAACGGACCGTAGTCACCCTCACCAGCGAGTGGAGGGTTGCTGCACGAATACGCGTCACCACCTTCTGACGAAGGTAGCCACCAGAGAACGTTTTACCTGTGGTGGCGTCACGATGGCCTGCCCAATGCCATCTACCTTAGTAGCGGCACGGCGCGAGCCCAATGCCATCTACTTTGGTAATCATCGGGGGGCTCAAGTAGTGGGATTCGCCAGAATTCCCATCTTTGCTGTTGAAACACCAGGAACTCTGGCGAGTCCCACTACGAAAGTAGATGGCATTGGGCGCGAGCCGTCCGGTCGAGGCGAGTAAAATGTTCGGTTTCGACCGGGCGAGGCCCCGCGCCGCACCGCGATAAAAGACACTTGTTTAGTGCCAATGTAAACGGCGTTGGCGGCCTGCGCTGGGGGCGGCTTTGTCCGGCGGCCCCTCTTCTTTTTCGGGCATTTTCTCTCTGGCCCGACGCTCATTTGCTGCATTCTCAACCATGCGAACGCATGACTCGTTTGCGGTGTCTTGCCTGGGACCACCCCACCCTCCAATAATATTTCTTGGTTTTCGCGTGACAACTTGTTGCTGAACCGGCCAGGACATCTAGAGGACGCAGCGCCATCAACCCCACGGAACTCTCCTCGTCTGAACTACTCCGACTCGCTCGCGCAGGTGATGCCGCGAGCGTAGGAGCTTTGCTATCAAAATACGGCAATTACATGGAGGTGATTACGCAGGCCCAGCTCGATTTGCGGGTCCGGCGACGGGTTAGTTCGTCCGACGTGGTGCAAGAAACCATGCTGGAGGCGCACCGTGATTTTGAGAAATTTTCCGGTAGTACGATGGCCGAATTTACCGGCTGGCTACGAAAGATACTGATCAACAATCTTGCCCGCACGGTGGAAACTCACCTGTTGGCTGCGAAACGGGACGTTCGCCAGGAACGATCGCTCGAGGATGCCAATGACGCCCTGAACCGGTCTCACCTACGAATCGAATCAATGCTTTCGGATCATGCACGATCGCCAGCGTCCGAAGCGGACCACCAAGAAGCCTTGGTCGAAATGGCCAATGCCATCACCGACCTACCCGAGGAATATCGAGAAGTGATTGTGCTCCGACACATCGAAGGACTGCCGTTTAACCGTGTTGCCGAGCGAATGAAGCGAACCCCCGGAGCGGCCCGTATGCTTTGGATGCGGGCCATTGAACGTCTCCGCCAGACCATGAACCAACGTTGATCGAGTGAACCCAACATGCACGTTGCATCTCATCCTGCCCTGCCCTCCTGGCAGCATCTACCGACCGGCCTGCAAACACGCTTGGCCGAGCTGTTGGATCAATACGCATGTTCACTCGAAGCGGGTGACGAAGCTTCGGCGGCACGCCTACTAAGTCAGCACCCCGAACTCAGCGAACATTTGCAGGGGCACCTCGAAAGTCTCAGGCTGCTTTGTCGGCCTGTTTACAAAACGCCAACCAGGCAAATGGACCTTGCTGCGGATCCCACCGAATTTAGCAACCAATCG
>NZ_ANOG01001129.1 GCF_000346295.1 Rhodopirellula maiorica SM1
TTCGGTGGGAATGTCGATTTTCTTGAAGGAGTCACCGCCGGAAAGGGAATGTCAAAAAGTTCGCCATCGCTTTGTCTGCGGAAATTGGCCACCCTTTGGATGAGATGCCACCACAAACCGAGGGAGAACCGTCTGCTAGAAGACGAGGCAACCGTCGTGGTGGGCAGAGAAAACTTGTTCGAACGCCTGGACCAACCCTTCGTGTCAACACAGCGGCATTTCGGGGCATTTCGCGTTTAACACCTTGGAATCCTCATACAAAACTGTGAGAATCTTTTTGGAAAGGTTAAGAGAGGATCGATGTTAGGCCGAAGAAAAGGATTCCCAAGCGGGACGAGACTCTTGGCAACAAATTAGCCGATATTTTGCCGTGCCAAAACATGCAAAAAAACGGCCGTTGGAGGAGTCTCGAGCAAAAAAGCAGCCAAATTTGTCGGTTCCGGGTGTGTGTTCCCTTTGACAGCCAAATTAGTTTGCGTAAACTTTGCCCCTCTTGGAACTTTGTGGCAACAAACCAAGGCCACAAACCGAGTAACAAGAGGTGCCTTGAAACAGTGTCGATTGCTTGCAATCTTCATCCTGAATTCAAGACAGTTCGGGCGTATAGCTCAGTTGGTTAGAGCGCGTCGCTGATAACGACGAGGTCCCAGATTCGAGTTCTGGTACGCCCATTTCGAGAAGTTTGAGGGAAGAAGAGTGAAGGGTGAAAAGTCCAATTGACATTTCACCCTTCACTCTTCAAACTTCGCACTTCCTCGGGGGTATAGCTCAGTTGGGAGAGCGCCTGCTTTGCACGCAGGAGGCCGTCGGTTCAAGTCCGTCTACCTCCACTCACCATGATCTCGAAAGAGATGATGGCGAAGTGAAAGATACAAAAGTGTCCTGTGAATCCTTTTTCTTAAAAGCTTCACGAGACGCGAACAAAATCTAAAATTTTCCTCCAAGTGAGGTTGACCCAAAGTTTTAGATCGCTATCTTTCCCTTCTCGATTGAGAGCCACGTCACGCGGCCTGAAAAGGCCACAAAAAACGTGCTTCTCAAGCGAACAACCGAACTTCAAGAAACTTTAAAAAACATCTTGAAACGCGGTTGACGAAGAAAACCTTCAACAGTATTCTTCGCCCTCCCTTGTGAACGACCGGCTGACGCCAAGAACGGAACGCGATTTGCTCGCGGCCCAAAACTGGCACTGGCCGGCTGCTCACAAGGCAGCGTCCGTTGCACTATCGACTTACACTCGAACGCAACGCA
>NZ_ANOG01001130.1 GCF_000346295.1 Rhodopirellula maiorica SM1
GATGACACCGTGTTGATCTTTTGCTCCGATCACGGACTCTACTCAGGACAACAGGGGCTGGGGGGCAAGGCATTTTGTTATGAACAGACGACACACGTGCCCATGATTGTCTACGACCCGATGGCACCGGATTCGACGCAAGGTCGACGCAGTGATCAGTTGGTGCAGTCGATCGACATTGCCGCCACCATGTTGGACTATGCAGGCATCGAACGGCCGGAAACGTTTCAAGGCAAGAGTTTGCGGGGATTAGTTACGGGAAGTGACGAGCCGGTTCGCGATTACGTCTTCACCGAGAATCTGTGGTCCACGCACTTCGGCAATCCCCGTATCGAAGCGGTTCAAGACAAACGTTGGAAATACATTCGCTATTACGCCGAGGCATCAATTGCGGGCGAACCGCCGGTCTACGAAGAACTCTACGACATCGTCAGTGATCCCGGCGAGCTTCATAATCTTATCGATGATACAACCCACGCGGAAACCTTAAAACGGCTCAAGCTGGCCTGGAAAACGATGCTAACCAAGGCCCGTGGAACCGGATCGCCCAAGGTGCTTCGCTACACCGTCGACAGTGAAAAGGATTACCGATCAAAATGATGAAAACAAAGCAAGGGACAATCAATGGCTGGCTTAGTTGTGGACGAGACCACGAGTCCCCCGCGACAGGAACGGCTTCCTCGTCCACTACGAGACGGATTGGCATGCATCTACTTGTCACATCTATCCTGATCGTGTTCGGGTTTAGTGGTCGAGTCTCCGCCCAGCAGCCAAGTCTTAACTTCCAGGCGTTGGTTCAGTCGGTGCCGCCAAAAGCCAAATTTATCGACGAGGACTATTACATCTGGGGCGGCAGCATGGCACGCGACAGCGATGGACAATGCCATTTACTGTACAGCCGCTGGCCACGTCAGCTGGGCCATAACGCGTGGGTCACCCATAGCGAGATTGCTCATGCCGTTGCCGATGATCCGCTTGGACCGTACAAGCACGTCGATGTCGCTCTACCGGCCAGAGGGGCAAAGTTCTGGGACGGTATGTGTACGCACAATCCGACCGTTCATGAATTCGATGGCAAGTACTATCTCTACTACATGGGCAACACCGGCGACGGCAACGCGACCGCCAAGCTCAACCCAATCCATCGCAATAACCAACGCATCGGAGTTGCCGTTTCGGAGAGTCTTGATGGACCCTGGAAACGATTTGATCGTCCGTTGATTGACGTCAGTGAATCGTCGGACGCACCGGATGCCCTAATGACCAGCAATCCGTCGATTTTGCGGCGGGGTGATGGAACGTATGTTCTGATCTACAAAGCAGTTGGAAAGAAAGGCCCACTCCCGTTCGGCGGCCCCGTCGTACATTTGGCCGCCGTGTCGAATTCACCCACAGGTCCGTTTACCAAGAACTTGCAGACGCTTTTTACCGCACCAGGCGTAAAATTTCCGGCCGAAGACCCCTACATTTGGTTTGATGGTGATCGTTGCTGGGCGATCGTCAACGATCACAAAGGTCACTTCAACAAGACCGGCGAGGATTCCTTAGCGCTCTTCACATCCGACGACGGACTCAATTGGTCCGTCGCCGCAAATCCCTGGGTGTTGCAGCGAAAGCTGACTTGGAGCGATGGAACCGTGCAATCGTTTCATCGTTTAGAACGCCCGCAACTATGGCTGGACGGCGGAGTGCCGAAGGTGTTGTTCTGCGCCGCGGAAGAAACGAAAGAGAAGGATCACTCGTTCAACGTTCACATTCCACTCGCCAAACCGTTGGCGGATAAAGTCGAGCCATAATCAAAACTTAACGATCACGCATGGGACGAGACCACTAATCCAATCCCGCACTTGTGCCATCGTTTTTGTATCAAACCTCATCTAGCCCACTCCGACGCGGACCGCTGCAAATGAACGCCTCCTTATCACGTCACCGTTCGCTTTTCCTCGTTCTCGCTTTGTGCGGATTTGCGAGTCATTCCCATTCCTGCTCTGCTCAAACACTCAGCAAGGAAGGCAGGGATCAACAGGCCATTCATGACTATCTGTTTGAGACGTTCGCAAAAGGACGCGAAACTAAATTTGTCGGCAATGGGCGTGACCGCGGCTTGAAAGAAGTCACAATCATGACGGAGACAAAGGAGATCCGGCACGGAGACGAGATCGTGCTGCCCGAGGGTGCCGAGAGGATCGCGGGACTGTTCCGCCACTTTGCTTTTCACGGAGCGAACCTTGATCGAGTCAAAGAGGTTTACGTCTTTCCTTTCTCGCCAGACAAATCTCCGCCTCGCAGCCAACAGGTCGAGGATTTCTACCGAGTCCAGATGCCATCGATTCCATTGTCCGATCAGCCGCCGGAACGGATGAAAATCCGGTTTCTGATGAAGGACGAGGAAGCGACCTGCCGGATCGATGATTTGGTGTTCATCGCGCAGAAGCAAATTCCGCCGGAATTTGACACGATCCCTTATCGCGATTTGGGCGCAGAGTTTCCCCGAGAGCGAGTGGAAATCGATGTCGACACCGACCACGAACTCTCGATCGGCGGAACGTCACAGCTCGAACGAGACCGCTGGTTCCGCATGCACGAAACTCCGGGCGTGGTCGATTCGTCATTCGAGCGATGGGCGGCGGAGCGAAACTTTCTGCCCGGGCGTGGAGCCTTCAAATTCAATCCCGGAATCACGCGTGCCTGGGGCAATTGGCAACCGCTGAAAGAGCGAGAGGACAAACCGGGGGCCGCGGACCTGTCGTTCTTCGATCAGTATGACGCCGGAGTGAGACACCGAAACACGATACTGGAATTCAAAAACATCCCGTTTGCCTACTGCTTCAACGATTGGCCCGAATTCATGTCGGTGCCGCTGGTCGGGCGTGGGACTCCGAAAATCGAACATTTCGACAACGCTGCCGAACTTGCCGCCGCCTATGTCGAAGACCAGATCAAAGACGGCGGTTTCACGGCCGAGTGGTGGGAGGTGAAAAACGAGAGCAGCGTGCAATCGGAGTGGGCCCATCACTGGAAAGAGAGCCAGGGCATCGACGGATGGGGACTACTGGCGGACTTTCACAACCGCGTTGCCGATGCGGTCCACCAGCGTGCTCCCAACGTGAAAGTCGGCGGTCCGTCGTCGGCCTACATGCAGCTTCAAGTCAAAGACTTTGAGCTCTATCGGAATCAGGCTCGTTTCATCGAAGAGACTCGCGGACACATCGATTTCTTCTCCCACCATTTTTATGAAAACGCGCTGATGCTCGGCGCGCACGAGCGTCGCGGACACGGTTACTCCAATTACCTGCTCGGACGCTACGAAGCGATCCTCGACATGCTGCGCGCCCACATGATCAAAGCGGACAACGTGCTGCCAATCCTGATCACCGAGTGCGGATCACTGCAAAACGGTCGCCAACCATCGGACAATTGGCTGCGGTTGCTCGCTTGGAACGCCTATCTGACCAAGTCGATGCAGCGCCCCGACCAGATCGATCTGTTTGTGCCCTTCGTCTTTCTGCATATGGCATGGAATCCCTACAGCGGTGATGCGGCCTTCACCCCAAAGGAAGATCGCAAGCGGCATCGGTCGATTGATGATTTTGAACCGACAGCCATTGCGAACTACTTTGAACTCTGGCGAGACTTCGACGGGCGACGTCTGCCGGTTGCGTTCGACCGCGATTGGCTGGACGTCGTTGCCGTTCACGACGGAAAGCGGATCTCGCTGGCGGTGACCAACATGGGCGGTCGTCAGATCGCGGTGGATCTGTCGAAAGTCGCAAACAGGATCGGTTCAAAACGTGCGATGCAAACGCGTTTGAATTACCACCAGGGACAGATTGTGTTCGAACCGGAGCACGATGTTGACACGGCGGCCATTCCTGTCGACGTGAATGAAACGACCGTCATTCGGCTCATGCCCGGCAAACCGATCGCTCCAGAGAACACTCTCGTTCTCGATCGCTGGTACGCGGCCGAAACGGCGGTCAAGTGTGATGGCAGACCGCTTTCCTTTGATGTCCGCATCGACAATCCCAGCCAAACACACTCTGCAAAGCTGATCATCGGCGTCCACCGTCGCGGTGGATTGACGGAGCCGGTCCTGGTCAAGATCAACGGCAAGCCGATCGACATCGACACCGGCGACGCGGACGAGTTTTCGGAATACTTCGCGCCGTTGAATGCGTCGATCCCCGCCTCGTTTCTACAGGATCTCAACAAGGTTGAAATTCAGCCCCAACAAGACACAACCATCACTTCGGTACAGATCCAAACTCATCAAGCAAGTAGTGATGCATCTCGTGATCCACAGTCACCCGTGCTGTTTGACTTCGAGGACGATCAGCAACTCGAATCGATCGAAACTCGCGACATTCAGATCTCGCGTGTGAAGAGCGATTCAGGTTCGGCTCTGCTACTTGAATCGGGACACGAGATTGATTGGCCTGGAATCACGCTAAAACCCACGCAAGGCACGTGGGACTTGGGAATGTTCCAGCATTTGTCGTTCGACGTGGTCAACCAGGGTGACAAACCGTTCGAGATCGGGCTGAAGATTGAAAGTCGCGATGCGAACGGAATCGAAAAGAACTTCACGGTGATGAACAACATCGCCGCCAAGGAATCTCGCAAGATCTCTGGGACGCTTTATGCGACGCCATGGAAATTCACGTCTTCACTGGAGCTTCAAGGGATGCATGCGGCACCGGGCCAGAAGACGGTCGATCCATCATCAGTCACGCAGGTCGTGATATTCTTACGCCAACCAAAAGAGGACTATCGTTTCACGATTGACAATTTCAAAGCTGAAACGCGGATGACCCAAATGGACATGGACGAATTTTTGCCGTTCATCGACAAGTTTGGTCAATTCATTCACAAGCAGTGGCCGGGCAAAACGCATTCGATCGACGATCTGGTCGCCAGTCGAGAGGCGGAGAAGAAGGAACTGGCCAGCAACCCGGGACCTGCGTCCTTCAATCGTTTTGGTGGCTGGAAAGACGGGCCGCAACACGGTCCCGCTAAGTTTTTTCGTGTTGAGAAGCACGATGGTCGTTGGTGGCTGATCGATCCGGATGGGCGTCGGTTTTGGTCTCACGGGATGGATGCGGTCTCGACCCGATTCGGGGGAACGGGCATCGAACACCGTGAGAACTACTTTCGTGGTCTCCCGAAAGAAGACAGCGAGCTTGGCAAGTACTATTTCGCGAGCACATGGGCGTTCGGATTCTATGCCGATATGACCCCCTTCAGAATGTACAACCACCTATTGGCCAATCTGCACCGTAAGTACGGTGACGATCATCGAGCCGAGTTCGAGGATATCTCGCACAAGCGGCTGCGAAGTTGGGGATTCAATACCTTGGCCAGCTGGTGCGATGCGTCGATCAATCGGCAAAAACGTACGCCCTACGTCGAGTTCGTCTATGTCGAAGATGGACCGGTGCTTGAGGGGGCTCAGAAAATGTGGACGAAGTTCCACGATGTGTTCGATCCGAGATTTCGGCAGTCCATCGCGCATGGCATCGAAAAGGTGAAGTACTCGGTCGGCGACCCCTGGTGCATGGGATATTACGTTGACAACGAGTTGTACTGGGGCAGCGATATCGATCTGGCCTTATGGACACTTCGTTGCAGTTCCAAGCAGGCGGCCAAGCAAGAGTTCATCAAGGACCTGACTGCCAAATACGAAACCATCGACGCACTCAATCAGGCATGGGGAACCGAGCATGCCTCGTGGAGCGATCTTGCCGAAGCCACACAAACTCCGGATGTGAACAAGGCGAATGAAGATCTACGCCAATTCGCGAAGAAGACCTCTGAGACCTACTTCCGCAGCGTCAAAGAAGAATTGGCCAAGGCCGCCCCGGGGCAATTGTATCTTGGGTGTCGGTTTATCTGGGACAACGAAACGGCCATCCGAGCAGCCTGTCGGTATGCCGACGTGGTTAGTTTTAACAGGTACTTGTATTCGGTTGATCAGATGCGTCTGCCCAAGGGAGAAGACAAGCCGATTCTTATCGGCGAGTTCCATTTCGGTGCGTTAGACCGAGGCCTGTTCCATCCAACCCGGGCGCCCGCCAAGAACCAGGAAAATCGTGGAGAATGCTACAAGAATTATGTAATGAGTGCTTTGCGAAACCCGTTACTGGTGGGGACTCATTGGTTCCAGTACTACGACGAGCCAACCGCGGGCCGCGGTGATGGAGAGAACTACAACACCGGATTCCTTGACATCTGTGACACGCCATACCCCGAAATGGTCGCCGCCGCGCGGGAAGTCGCGGAACGGATGTACGAGTATCGCGCCGGACGTTGACCGTGGTGGACGAGGCCACGAGTCAATCGCACGACTCTCCCGAATCCAACCTCCGACGATTGCCAATACGTTTGCCAAACTTCTATCCACCAGCACAGATGGGTCCATTCAAATGATCAAACGACTTTCGACACTGTTTACTTTGACAGCTTTGGCACTTCCCTGCATGGCCCAAAACCAACCGTTCTTTGCCGAGGGACAGGATCCGAAGCCAATCGATCGGGTATGGCAGAAGATTGACGATCTTTCGGATGAGTTTGAGGGATCGACGCTGGATACGAACAAATGGTCGGCGGATCCTGGTGCCAAAGGCTGGGGGTGGATTGGTCGGCCACCAGGGCTTTTTCAACCTGAAAACGTGCGTCTGCAAGATGGCAAGATGCAGGTGACCGTCCGCAAATTCGATTCCCCCAAAGTCATCAACGGCCACGAATTCCTCTACGGCGGTGCCATCGTGCGATCGATCCATCCCGGCCAAGTCGGTTGGTACTACGAGTGCAGGATGAAGGCGAACAAGACCGAGATGTCGTCAACATTCTGGCTCATGACGGACGACACTGTGAAAGAACGGCAAGAACTGGATATCCAGGAGTGTGTCGGACGACTATCGAAGGAAGCCGCGTCCTGGACTCACGGGTGGGACCAGATTTTTCATTCCAATCTCATCAAGACGACCAAGGGACAGCCTGGGAAGGTTCAAGTCCAAGGTTCAATCCAGACCGAGACGAAGAACTGGGAACGATATTACGTGTACGGAGCGTGGTGGAAATCGCCGCACGAAGTTCGATATTACCTCGATGGCAAATACGCCTATTCGCTGAAACCACCGGTTCCCTGGGATCAGCCTAAGTATTACCAGATGGCAATCGAGACCTATGACTGGAACCCCGTCCCAGAAGACGGAGGACTCGTCGCCAGCGGCACGCGGGAAGAGAGAACCACACAGTATGACTGGGTCAGAACTTGGAAGCTCCAGTAGCATCGTGGCCCCCGGCGCCGACGACAAAAATGCGGAAGCTCGGATCTGAATTGAAAACGCAATGCGTTTGAGAACCATCTCGCTTTGCAGTAACGATCCATCTCGGTCTTCGTCACCCAACGGACAGCCTCGATTGCCAGATCGAATTGACAAAAACACTGCAGTGGTGTATCGTTAATCGACGATAGGCTATTTAGCTGCGAATCACTAGGCAAACCTCCAAGGCAACCCACGATGGGCCGAACCAAGCCAGAATCTCAACCGTGCTGCACCACAAGCGAAAAGCTGGCGTTGCCGGATGTCGTTTGGGCCGAGGATTTGGCCAAGCTGACGTGGGCGTTGGCCCATCCGGCTCGGGTGCGGATTGTGCGGCTGCTGCTCAATCGAACCTCGTGCATGTGCGGCGAGATCGTCGAAGAGATGCCTTTGGCACAGTCCACGGTGTCTCAGCACTTGAAAATTTTGAAAGAAACCGGCTTGGTGCAGGGCGAAATTGACGGCCCTCGCGTTTGCTACTGCATCAACCCCGTTGCATTGGCAAAGCTGAAGAAGTTTATCGCAGAGTTGTAGTTTCCCGCGGATCCTCGCTTCGCTTTTGTGAAACGGTGGGGCAGGACGTCCGTCCATTCAAACCAAAAATTTTAAGCCGGCCCATCGTCTTTCGGCGATGGACGATCAAAAAAGGAACACCCCATGAAAGAGCGAATGATTGTCGATGACGTGCGAGACCAATACGCTGGCGTGGCCCGCGGTGAACTTTCCAACGAATCGACGGCGATCCGCTCGATCGCCTCGGCCTTCGGATACAGCGAAGACGAACTGAACCAGCTGCCCGCCGAAGCGAATATGGGGCTGTCCTGTGGAAATCCTTTGGCGTTAGCAGGGATTCGCGAAGGCGAAGTGGTCGCGGACCTCGGCTGCGGCGGAGGTATGGATGTGTTCCTGGCTGCTCGAAAAGTTGGCGATTCCGGCCGCGTCATTGGGATCGATATGACCGCCGAGATGCTCAAGCGAGCTCGTGCCGGCCAACAGAAACTCGGCCTCACCAACGTCGAATTCCACCAAGCGACGATCGACCAGCTGCCTTTGCCCGATGACTCCGTCGATTGCGTGATCAGCAATTGTGTGATCAATTTGGTGCCGGACAAGTCGGCCGTGTTTGCCGAGATCCTGCGAGTGCTCAAGCCGGGCGGTCGCGTTGCGATCAGCGACATTGCCCTCAAACAAGAACTGCCCGCAGACATCAAGGAAAGCGTCGAGGCCTACGTGGGTTGCATCTCGGGTGCAATCCTGATCGACGACTATCGCCGTTCGTTGGAACAAGCCGGCTTTACTTCGGTGGTCGTGACCGATACGGGCGCGGACCTGAACGCCTACGCGATGGCCACCGACAGTGGTTGCTGTGGCGGCGGTTGCGACGCCGATGCGGAGGATGCGGCTGCCGAGACCAAGGAAAAATCCTTGCACGATGGGCTGGCCGCCGCCATGCAGTCGTTTGATGCCAACGCTTATGCAGCCAGCGTTCGCGTGCATGCCCTGAAAAACTCCACTTCAGACTCCATGCCGATTTCCCCTGCGAAATCACAGCAGAAGACGATGAAGAGCGTTGAAGTTTTCGACAAGCCGATGTGCTGCTCGACCGGCGTATGCGGTCCCGACGTGGACCCGGTGCTGCCCAAGTTTGCCGCCGACCTGGACTGGTTGAAAGGCCAAGGCCATCAAGTGGAACGCTACAATTTGGCCCAACAACCGCAAGCCTTTATCGATAACAAGTCGATTCACCAACTGATAAGTACCGCTGGCACGGACTGTTTGCCCGTGGTGATGGTCGATGGCCAGATCGTCAGCCAAGCCGCATACCCATCGCGTGAAGATTTTGCCGGCTGGGTCGGCGCGGCCCCGACCGGACAAGGTCTGCCGGTCGCCAAGCCTGATGGCGGATGCTGTGGCTCGAGCGGCTGCTGTTAATCCCGGTTTCGCAATGCTGTGAAGCATTTATCCCTCGCGTTTCGCGAGGTTTTAGCGGCAGGGCGCAAGCCCTCCGGTTCTTCATTACGACCAAAACACCGGACGGTTCGCGTCCAATGCCATCTACTTTGGCAACCATTGGGGGATGCTCAAGTCGTGGGATTCGCCAGAATTCTCATCTTTGCTGTTGAAACACCAGGAACTCTGGCGAGTCCCACTACGACAGTAGTGGCATTGGGCTCGCGCCGTGCCGCTAGAAAATAGTTCACAGCGTTTCCCATTTTGCCGCGGACGTTTTGCAAGCCAACGCGACTAACCCAAGGAACCCGAAGCATGAAATTCTTAGACTCCCCATCCCGAAACTTGTTCTTCACAGGAAAAGGCGGCGTGGGAAAGACGTCGGTAGCCAGTGCGACTGCAGTCAGACTGGCCGACGCAGGCAAGAAGGTCTTGCTGGTTTCGACCGACCCCGCATCCAATTTGGATGAAGTGTTTGGCGTCACGCTGGAAAACCATCCGACGGCGATCCCGGCGATTCCCACGCTGTTTGCGATGAACTTGGATCCGGAAAAATCGGCGGCCGAGTATCGCGAACGGATGGTGGGCCCGTATCGTGGCCTGCTGCCCGAAGCAGCGGTAAAGAGTATGGAGGAACAGTTCTCCGGATCGTGTACGCTGGAGATCGCGGCCTTTGATGAGTTCTCTCGGTTGTTGGGCGACCCGGCGGCCACGGCCGAATTCGACCACGTGATCTTCGATACCGCTCCCACGGGGCACACACTGCGGCTGCTGACCCTGCCATCAGCTTGGGACGGTTTCATGTCGCAGAATACGACCGGAACCAGTTGTCTGGGACCGCTGGCGGGACTGCAGTCGCAGCAGAAACTGTATCAGGAATCGGTTAAGGCACTCAGTGATGCCGATACAACGACGCTGGTGTTGGTGGCTCGCGCCGAAGGCAGCGCGCTGCGAGAAGCGGCGCGCACCAGCGAGGAACTGGCCGAACTCGGTGTTCGTAATCAACACCTAGTCATCAACGGCGTGTTCCAAGCTGTCGACGCGACCGACTCCTATGCCGTCGCGCTGCAGCAGCGCGGCTCCGCAGCCTTGGACGCGATGCCCGTGAGTCTGAACGCGTTTCCGCAAACCATCGTTCCACTCAGCCCCAACGGCATCTTGGGCATCGAATCGCTTCGCTGTCTCGGCACGGTCGACGCCGTAGCGATCAGCGGTTCTGCAGACAAAAGCGGCGAAAAGGTGGACGACCTCGCGTCCCTGTCCGATTTGATCGACGACTTGGTCGCTCCCGGACACGGTGTGATTTTGGCGATGGGCAAAGGAGGCGTTGGCAAGACAACCGTGGCGGCGGCCGTTGCGGTAGCGATCGCCCAGCGTGGCTACGACGTACAGCTTTCCACCACCGACCCGGCGGCTCATATCGCAGCCGCGATGAACGAGGAACGCTTGCCTAACCTATCGGTCACTCGCATCGATCCAGCGGCCGAAACCGCGAAATACTCGGCCGAGGTATTGGCGAGCGCCGGTGCGAATCTGGACTCACAGGGCAAGGCGTTGCTAGAAGAAGATTTGCGATCGCCATGCACCGAAGAGATCGCGGTGTTCCGGGCGTTTGCCGACGCCGTTGCCGCGGGTACCAACCAAATTGTGGTCCTCGATACGGCTCCCACTGGGCATACCGTGTTGTTACTCGATTCCGCCTTGGCTTACCACCGCGAAGTGACGCGGCAAACCAGCGAAATGCCCGAAGCGGTCGAGAACCTGCTGCCACGGCTCCGCGATCCCGACTTCACTCGTGTGCTGATCGTAACGCTGGCCGAAGCAACGCCGGTCCATGAAGCGGCCGCGCTACAGCGAGATCTGCGGCGTGCCGAAATCGAGCCGTATGCGTGGGTGGTCAATCAGGTGCTGAGCTCGTTGCCGCTGACCGATCCGCTGTTGAAACAGCGTCAGACACACGAGCAACAATATCTCCGCGAAGTGCACGAAGAACTGGCCAGCCGTGCCGCCATCATCCCTTGGCAACGGCAACCACCCACTGGATTGGATGCTCTAGAGAAGCTAACCCAGTGCAACTCAAGTGCGCTTCCTAGGTAGTGGACAAGGCAACGGATCCCCGCCCGCGCCACCGTAGTGGACAAGGCAACGAGTTCCCGACTTCGATGATACTTCGCGACGCTACGAGTCTTCGCGACTTGCGTCTATATCCGAGAATGAGTCGCGTGTTCGGTTAGCGTAGGCAACCAACGCCAGCATCACAGGAACTTCAACCAGTACACCGACAATCGTGGCCAGGACGACTGGCGAAGAAGCACCAAACAGCGTGATCGCCACCGCGACGGATAGCTCGAAGAAGTTCGATGCACCAATCATTCCGGCTGGGGCTGCAATGTCGTGATGGCAATGCAGACGGTAACAAGTTCCATAGGCCAAGAAGAATATGAACACCGTTTGAATGATCAACGGAATCGCGATCAACACAATGTGCAGTGGATTGTTGATAATCACTTCGCCTTGGAATGAAAAAATCAAAACCAAAGTCAGCAACAATCCAGCAATCGTGATGTTATTGAACTTGGGTAAAAACGCATTCTGAAAATACGTTTCGCCTTTCGATCGAATAACCAAATGTCGGGTCAGGACTCCGCCAACCAACGGCACAACAACAAACAACACCACCGAAACGATCAACGTCATCCATGGAATCGTAATCCCGCCGATGCCAAGCAAGAAAGCAACGATCGGTGTGAACGCGACCAGGATGATCAAATCGTTCGTCGCCACTTGGACGACCGTGTAAGCTGCGTTGCCACGTGTCAGGTGACTCCACACAAACACCATTGCCGTGCACGGCGCGGCGCCTAATAGAACCGCACCGGCGAGGTAGTCTTTGGCCAACTCTGGCGATATCCAAGGCTTGAACACGACATAGAAAAAGAACGCCGCGATACCGAACATCGTAAAAGGCTTGATCAACCAATTCACGATCCAGGTCACGAATAATCCTTTCGGGTTCTTTCCGACATCCTTAACGCTTGCGAAATTGACCTTCATCATCATCGGATAGATCATCAACCAGATCAGAATCGCGATGGGAATGGATACGTTGGCGTACTCAAATTTGGCAAGAAACGCGGGTACCGTCGGCGCAAACTTTCCGATCAGCACTCCGATCACCATGCAGAGTGCGACCCAGTACGTAAGATTCTTTTCAAAGAAGCTGATTCCAGCCTTGGCTGCCTTGTCCATGTCTATGTTCTTTCGGATCTAACAAGTGGTGACCGCGACGGTTCACGACGAATACAGGCGTCGTCGCACCACCCACGCTGGCGTTATGCTTTCTTCGAGCGTCGTTTCGGGCGACAACCCTCGATCGCTTTTGCCAATGCGCTAAAAACTTCACTCAGGTGTTTGTATCGCACTGCATAGAAGACAGTGCGGCCTTCCTTTGACGCAGTTAGAACACCCGCTTTCTCTAATACGCTCAAGTGACGCGAGACGACGGATAAGTCGACCTCACAGCATTCGGTCAATTCCGTGACGGAGCAGGGACGCCCCCCTTTTGCTAAACAGGAGAGCAACCGTAATCGCGTCGGTTCGCCTAACGCCTTAAAAAGCTCCGCGTCCAGCAGGTCGTCGATAGGTCCGTAGCATTGAGAGGCTTGCTGTAAATTCATGATAACTTCATCGAATGCACGTTTGCGTCAGTATGCAAGTATATTGGCTACCGCAACGCGGGTCAAGACGCTAAGATGATGACCGGTTGCGTGCGACATCATTACGCTGATGAGTTAAACCAGCGCGACCGCTTACGGGGGGCGTTTGACGATCACACAAGATTTTCAAGCGAAAGGAAACGATGACGCTCTTCGAGGGGTAAAAGTGGGGTGACCTTCGATGATATACGAAATTCATCGTTGATACCGACGAGTGCGATGACCGTTTGGAATCGCTCCTCGGAATTGCAGAGAAGTATGGCACTGTTTGAAATACAGTTGGCGTTGGCAGCAAGCTTGATCGGGTTGCTTGGACGAAGTCAACTCACGGTCGCTCCCGCTAGGGCTTTATAGATGAACCAAGGAAACTTTAATGACATCGAATGATACGGGAAATTCATTAGCCCGCTTGTATCCAGAGCTAAAACGCTACCTCGCACAGACCACGGCTCGCTTTAGCGAGATTCCTGGCGACCGAAAGGAAGACCTCGCCAAAGTAGCCGACTACATTCTCCAGCGTCGTGCGGAATCGAAGACGGCGAACTTGACCTTCATCTGCACCCATAATTCGCGCCGTAGTCAGCTCGCACAAGTCTGGGCACACGTGGCGGTCGAGTACTACGGATTGGAGGGGATTGAAACTTACTCCGGCGGAACCGAGGCGACGGCGTTTAATCCTCGCGCGGTCACAGCCTTGCAGCGATGCGGACTCAGGATCGTTGCTGAGGACCCCAACGCGGCGAATTCACGTTACCTTGTCTACAGTTCGGAAACATCGACTCCGCAGATCTGCGTCTCGAAGGTCTACGATTCGCCGCCCAATCCAAGCAGAAACTACTGTGCGGTTATGACCTGCTCGCAAGCCGATGAGGCTTGCCCGCTGGTGATGGGCTGCGATCTGCGGATGCCGATTCGATACGAAGACCCCAAAGTCGCCGACGACACCGAGTTCGAGGCCCAGCGATACGACGAACGCACTACCCAAATCTGTAGCGAAATGCTTTACATGATGTCGCTGGTGAATCAAGCCACCGACCGCTAGGTTGAATCTCATCGCTCGAAGCAAAAATAGCAACTCGCATGCGACACATGTCCCAAATTTCGCTGTTGAGAATCGGCAACGCAGTGGAGTATTTTGTCGCGGAACTCGCGCGAGAGTTTTAGCGAAGTGCAAATCACAGTGGTGAGTCCGCGGGCGTCAGAGCCCCGGTATTTCGCGGGACTTCCCCAGATTTGATGCGTCCTTTTCGCCCCCAGTTCGTCTCTATCTGTGAGCCCCAGCACGCAACGCTGTAAAGCATTCATTCCCCGTGTTTTGCTAGGTTTTAGCGGCAGGACGCAAGCCCAATGCCATCGATTTTGGCACTAAACGGGTGGCGTTTGTAGCGGTGCGGCGCGGGGCCCGCCCGGTCTAAATCGAACGTTTTACTCGCCTCAACCGGACCGCTCGCGCCCTGCCGCTACCAAAGTAGATGACATTGGGCTCACGCCCTGCCGCTAAAAAATGCTTCACGGCGTTGCCCAGCGCGTCATTTCTCACTGCACTTGAACCATCGAGGTATTCCCGATAATTATTCGCCGCATTCCGAATCGGATTGCAATTGTGAATCCTCACGGTGATTGTGACGGCTGATCCACGGTGCGGACTGTTTGGCACCTGACGCAATTATCCATCATCGACTACCTCGCGGTTCGCCGGGAAACCAGCCAAAACCAAACCCAGCCGACGATGATCAGTTGCACCGGTATCCGCAAAAACAAGTAGGACAAGCCCCACTGGTGACCTCCGACCGGCGCGCTAACCCATGCGCTATACACGTTCACCGGAAGAAACACAATC
>NZ_ANOG01001131.1 GCF_000346295.1 Rhodopirellula maiorica SM1
GTCCGATTCAGGACTTAGTGTTGCCGGCAGTAGTGTCGCTGGCTGTGTCGAACCTGCCTCGGTCGTCGCGACCGCAATCCCGTTTCGAGCGAGCGAGGTTTCAGCGGACACGGTTTCAGCGGACACGCTGTAGTCGAGCAACGCATCGCGAGCGGCGATACGAAACGTGGTATTCATCGTAGGATCGGCATCGTACCGCTGAAAATCGGCGTATTGGTGCTTCAGCAAATACTCCGCATCAATCTCGACGAACTGACGTCGTGGACGCTGCAAGATCACGGCATTAAAAAAACTGTTGTAAGAATCCCAGTTTGAAATCCAATCACTCATCAGATCAAATCGCGATTGCACGACACGACCACGTCCGACTCGACGTTGCAAGATCAGATTGCCGGTTCCGGCGACATCATTGGCGTCAGCCGCAAGGTTTCCGTCGACGGCGACCCGCGCGGTTTCGCTCTGCAGTAGTGCCGTTTGTGCTTCCGTCGATCGATCACTCTTGACGGACCATTCCTGCAACAATTCCGCGGCGGATTCCGGAGCGAGTTCGATATTCGCACGCGGATACAGCGGCAGCAGATCAACGAGCGGCGAGTCTACGATTGCATCCGAGCCATCTGCCCCATTCACGATCAATTGACCACCAAAATGGATCCAGTCGGCAAGAGCCATGGTTTGTCCCGGCGTCAGTGAATCCGCCGAGATGTCGTCCCACAGCACCACAGCGGTGCTGGTCCAATCGAGCATCGTTTCCGCGATCGGCAACACCTCGTCAGTGTCGGGGATCACGATGCGATAGTTTGCAGCCTTGTTTGCGAATTCAGACTCCGATCGATACGGACGCTGCCAATCGGCGCCGATCAGCTTTGCGAATCGTTGTGGGCGATTCGTCAAAATGACAAAGAAATACTCTTCCTGGGCGAGGAACTGAAACATATCGGGCTGTGAATCGTACACCAGCCCTCGCCCGCCGGAAAACAATTGACTCGAAAGGAAGACATTCTTGGAATCGCCACTCGGCAGCGGGGCGAGATTTCGATAATCAAATCGTCGTTGTTGCCCCTTGGGCAGCACGATTGGGCGAACGTTGACCAGTGGATTCCGAGACGTTTGAGAATCGGGCCTTGATACTCTGCCGATTCTTGCCCGGCTTTCTAATTGGCCGCGGACGTCCTCGCGGTTGCTTTTGAGTATCTCCGAGGCCGAGAACCAGTGGCCGGGTTTAACCCCGCCACCAATCGGCGTGCGATCAGCAGGAAATGCCTGAGCGGGCAAGGAAGTAAAATCGGGCAGTGCCGCCTTTTTCTTTTCTTCGTCTTCATCGCTGGGGGTTGAACGACATCCATCGCAGCCCACGATCAGCGTGCTGCACAAAAGGGCCAACAAGAGTGGAAAACGCAGCATGAAAAAGTCTGCCAAGCGAAAGAGAGGGAATGCAATACGATCAGGCGGATCTACCACCCCATGACCATATTGGACTCAATCGCCTTACGCGCGTGTTCCAGATCGCTGCCGGTTTCCATCCGGTACAAACGAATCGCATTGACTTTGTCCCCCGATGAACGGCTCAAACATTCGCGGGCCACTGCACATGGACTCAGATCTGGGGAGGTTAGCCCGAGCACCCCTTTGCTAATCACCCACGTATCACGAGGCCGTTTCGTCAAGCGAGCGATTTCATCGTAGGGGTACGCGTCCGCAACCACGGACCGAGCCGCCTTTTCATCTTCGGCCCACGTGATGATGATATGAGAGTTGGTTTCAACCTCGAATAGCGGCATGGATATCAGTCCTTCGGAGAGAGGGTCAGCGTGTAAATCGGCAAGGGGATCAATCGGCAGCGAATCTTCCGCCACGCATCGCTAGTGCATGATACCGACGACTCGAATCGCTGGAAAGTTTTTGACGGTGGTTTTCAACGGTTTTATCGGTTTCCTAGGCACGGCACCGCC
>NZ_ANOG01001132.1 GCF_000346295.1 Rhodopirellula maiorica SM1
CCCTCACCGCACCCGAGATCCATCGTTCGTGGCGCGGTCGCCGCATCGGCTGACGCCGAATTGGCGATCCAAGGCCGCAGCGTTTCGATCAATCCCGCAGCATAGCCACGCTTTAACCAGCGATGTCGCGCCAACACGGCGGCGTCCGCATCGCCTGGGTTCTTAGAGCGTCGATCCTGCGGCTGCAGCAGACTCCAGTAGCCTTCTTTGGCTCGATCAAAATGGTGACCAGCGGCACAAAACAGACCACTTTCACGTTGTTGCAGCGGTTCACAGCAATTTCGGACAGTACAGCGAAGTTCAAACATCGCCCCATTCTAAGGCGGCAAGCGTGAAACAACAGGGGCAGTGCAACGGACGAGCGATGGCCGGGGACGCCTGCCGAACCGCTGGCCGCTGCTAAATCCGAATTCGTTCCGTAGGGAAGACCGTTGACGAGGATCGAGGAAGTAACAAAAATAGGGCATCCATCATCACGGGGCGTGGCTCAGCCTGGTAGAGCGCTGCGTTCGGGACGCAGAGGTCGCTGGTTCAAATCCAGTCGCCCCGACTTCTTGAAACCCTGTAAAACCCCGTGTTTTTCGGGCTTTCCTGGTCGTCTTGTCGTCACTTGGAAGATCGTCGCTAGGGTCAGAGATGGACTCTAATTCCCCCACTTCCCCAGGATTTGGTGCAAGCTTTCGTGGACCGTCATCACGGATGATCGGCAGTGACTCCACCGCCTTAGCAGTGTCCAGCAATCGGGCATCGGTATAGACGTTCATCGTCAATCCAATGTCAGAGTGCCGCATCGCCGCTTGGGCGACCCGCGGAGCAACTCCTGCTCGTGACAGGTGCGTTCCAAAGCTGTGCCGCAATGCATGAATGTGAACCACAAAACCGTCCGCATCTGCTTTGTCAATTCCAGCGGCGGCTAAGTCACGGTTCATGATCCTCAGGATACCTGACGGCACATCAAACACCTTTTCAGTTCGCTCACGACCTTGGGTCCACCCGTGTAAATCAGCCGCAAGGTCCGAGCGGATCGGTAGTGTTGAACCGCGTCGGTTCTTCTCGTTCGAACGGCGTAGCTTGATGAATGGAACATCGTCAAACGAAAGATCAGCGATCGTCAGTGTTCTTAGCTCGTCAGCCCGCAATCCTGTTAAAATAAATGTTTTGTAGATCAGGCTCCTTTCGTGCCCAAGGCGTATGAGCTTTGCTCTTCGATCTTCGGACACATTTGCTGCCAGTTCACCAGTTCTGGGGCCAGTGCGAATCTTCATGGCATCATCGAGGGGGCGGCGGCGTGCAGCATCTAGCAACCGTGAAAGCTCGTCTTCCGTCATAGCTCGAGCGATCCGCCGACGATCTTGTTTTGCGTCGCGTCGCCGCATCCCTTCAAACGGATTTGTCAACAACCGCTTTTCTCCATTCCGATGGGAGCGTTTGCCAGCCATCCGTTTACCTGCACACCAAAATCCAAACGCGACCCATAATTCGACGAACCCGTTGTAGACTGATGCCGAAACCGGCTTCGCGATCGCTTCGTCGTCCTTGGGTTCCTCGGTCAGTGTCCCAAGATAGTTTTCGAGGCAATGTACGCTCAAGTCGAATAGCCATCGCCACCGGCAACCGTTGGCTGATTGTAGCAACCGTGTTTCAGTCGTTTTAATTCGGTCAGAATTAACACCTCGGCTACGTAAGTGTTCTATGTACGCCGCGATATGGTCCGGTAGCGGGATTCGCTGGTGATCTGAAATCCTGTCTTGGTCTAGCGATAACACCTTGGCTTTCACAAGTTCGGCTCGCGTCGTCAGATCATCGAGTACAGACATTGCAGCTTGCTTGTCGCGGCATCCGGTCGCAACTTCGCAAACCAAGCCTTCTCCATCGCGATACTTAGCAGTCCACGACTTCGCCTCGACTTTGATACGTTTGCCGCTAGTAGTTAGCTCCGCAGTGCGACGTTTACCCTTACGGTCCGTCCACTGGGCAAACCGTTTTGACTCACCCTTCACCGTACGAGTGGTAATTTTCGCGTCAGCCGGTATCGGCTTTGTAAATTGCTTCTTAAAAAGCGTCGCCATTGTGTGTCACCTTTCCACCATCACCATTGATATCGAAGTGCAACGGAAGATTGGTGGTGATGCCAATCTTTTCGGGAGCTACCCTATCCGTCGCAATATGGATTATAGCGGTCGTGTTTGGATTTGAGCCGTGTTCGCTATTCTTTCTCACCGCATACCATCGGCACCTGCCAGCAAATTCACTTCACAAGTGCTCAACAACCAGGAACGACCACTGCTCCAAGACGGGGCAGCGGAGCAATTGGCTGAGCAGACTTGTTGACAATTTGCAACAGACACGAGCTTTCGCTATCCACAGACAGCACAAATCGATCCGATCACCAAGAGCGGTTTTTCGCCTGTACAAACGGTTTGTAATCAACATTGCACAGCCTAATTCCACGGAGTGCATCGTTCGGTTGTCAATGAGCACGCTCACTTTGGCCGCGGGGGAGCATTGTCGCTCCAAATAGACAGAAGCGTGTGGGCAAAGCAGGTTCACGGGTCTTCGCTTGGCGACATTCCGGTGCCTTTCTAGGCGACACTCAGATGTCGCCATTCCCATAAGGGACCATAAAGGCTTGCCCTTTTTACGGTCTAACGACCAAGGGCAAGCCCAGAAGAGTTTGAATGATTAGCAATCACATCAAGTGTGATGCATTGGCACAGTGTACTTTTTGCTGAAGGTTCGGTGAGCGCGGCCTCAGGACCAATCCCGGTAGTGTGGCTATTTTCCGGAGCGTGTTTCAAATTTCGCTCACGAACGTATACAACCGTCCACAGATGTTTTCATGCGTAACGATTACTCGATTGGCGAGCTTCTTGCGAGCATGCAAATGACAATCTGCTCCAAAAGCTTGCATCCGCAACTTCGACTGGCATACAATCAATCATACGAATGACTTGGGACTGAAGACACCAAGACCAAAGGCGGTCACGCACGACGCAAAGCTATCCGTCCATAAAAAAGTTGGATAGATCGAAATTCGTTATCTGACCGAATTGAATTCGTTTTCTAGATGCCACCTCTAACTAGGCTGCAGAAATGACGTCACGCACGCATCAAAGAACACTATTTGTTGAGCGTCTTGAATCCAGACGGCTGTTGGCATCAATCAATGCAAATTTTCAGGTTGAACTTCAAACCCATCCCGTGACATTTGGATTTGATCACCTTTCGATTCTCGCGACACCGACCAACACTCAATTCACAGACAATGATGGTAATGGATTTGCTGACCAGGAATGCTCCTTCGCTCTCCGACCGGATGGCTCGTATGCTTTGTCGATTGGCGCTGGACCGAGCCTGGGGCCACTTGCCGGTACACTGATAAATGGCTTCAATCGCACTAATGACATTGACCCAACTTTGCATCCGCCGGCAAACCGCACGACATTGGCACCTCCTTCATCGCCTAGTACAGGTGATGCTTTTTTCCATGCCCTTGCTCGGCTTTCAGAAGGATATGCAAACAATCTCAACTATGACTTCTTTCCCGAATTGACTGGTGGCTTTAACTCGAATTCTTACATCTCGGGATTGCTAAATGCGGCGGGCGTTGCGATAGAGAATCCAGCGACTATTTTTGCTGATGGAGACTACCCCGGATACGCAACACCGATACCCCAGAATTCACTTCAGCTATCGTCACGAAAAAGAATTGACCTAGTTTTCGTTATTGACACCACCGGAAGCATGGAGGATGACATCGACGCTGCCAAAGCATCTGCCAGCAGAATCATCAATGAAGTTGCCAGTCGCTCGCTTAATGGGCGAGATGCACGGATCGCTGTTGTTTCCTACCAAGACCATCCTCCCGAGGGAGATTTTGCTTGGAGAACGGAGCAGGGCTTCACATGTCAAGCTGCAACTGCGAATAGCGGAATACAGTCGCTTGCGGTGTCAGGAGGCGGGGATTTGCCAGAGGCGTTGTATGGGGCATTGAGTTTTGCGATGGATTCAACCGACCTCGGCCTGTGGCGTGGAGGGTCAGTTGAAAAGAAGATTATTTACATAACTGATGCACCGCCACACTCGCCAGAACCCATTACAGGGTTGACCCTCTCACAAATAATTGCGCAAGCCAATGCCGGCGGAATTCGGATATCCGGCGGAGAGGGCGAAGACGCACCGACCCCATCCACTCCAGAACTTCCCGTACAGATTTTTCCGGTCGTCATTGGAAATAATGCGACAGCGTTGGAAGTTGCTGATCAGATCGCGACAGGGACCGACGGAAAGGCGTTTCGAGCTCAGGGGGCAGAAGATATTGTCGATGCGCTTATCGCAGCAATCGACGGTGCAACTGGAAATCCTGTGCCCGAGCCACGGGTACTTTCAACCAGCTTCTTGAGCGTGTTTGGTATCCCCGCAGACACAGAACGGCCTGCGGAAATTTGGTTTCAAGCGATGGACGATATCGAACTGAACCTAGTTCCGATTGCCGTTGCAGGCGGACAGCATGTGCGTCTACTGCAAGAGTCAGGCGAAGAAGTATTGAGCTCCTCTTATGGCAATCTAAATTTCGAAGCGAAGAAAGGGGAAACCTACGGGATACAATTTTCGGCAATTGAAGAGTGGCGTGCATACACGCTACGTGCTGACTTGGGCCGTGGCTCGTTTCGGGCCACGTCGAAACCTGCTGCGATTGCCGATGCAACCACATCAACCGTTGCGGCCCGTACTTTCGATCGTACCGATGTTAGTAGAGATGGAGAAACAACCGCAGTGGACGCGCTGATGGTGATCAATCGCCTTTGGAGTGCAATCGGTGAAGGAGAAACAACGCAAACTGAAGCTGGTTCTTATGACGTGAACGGAGACGGTTCAATATCTGCTATTGATGCGCTGATGGTGATCAACGCTATGCACAAGCCGCAAAATAGAATTGGTGAGGGGGAGGCCAAACATCGCTTCAATGATGCTGATGAGCTACTCACGAACAACCGCTACATCGCGTATTCGGAACTGGATGATGATGAACGCGATGTAATCTTAGGACTTCCTGAGATCAGCTTGCTCTTTTGACAATCATACAGGTACACGCAGATTGGATTACGAAGTAGAGGTGCCGCCTAGTGATCTCCAGCCACTACACCTAAGAGAACGTCAGATTGTGTCAGTAGGACACGCGCACCTAACGCAACCGTGTATTTCGCTACTTCTTTGTTGACACGATCCCAGTTTTGATCCTGGGCATTGGTGCTTTATGCCAGAGCCCTATCGTCTCACGAATAGACTCCGTACCTTAACTTTCATTCGCAATACAACCGCGGCGTCAATTACATTTAATTTGACGAAGCGGTTGGACCAATCGCTTGCTTGGATAGGGCTCTCATGCATGCGAAAATAGTAACTGTCCACCATATGCGATACTCGGTGGATAACCCCGAACGAACGTACAGTCGATGAATCCGAACTAACGTACGGCCGCAGCCACCGGAGCAGCGAAACCGAGCCCTGAGTCCCAGCAATGAGCCGGCGTACATTTTCACTCTGAAATGGCGAATCAACACCGAGCAACACTAACAAGAGGCGGTGAACCGTCATTCATTTCAGAGAATGATTAACATGACCGCCGACTCTGAAGGGCAAACACATGGTCGAACGTTTCTTCATCGATACCGCTCGGATGCCGACAGGATACTGGACGGGAAGCCGCAATCAATGATTCACTGCCATAACGCACAAATGGAACAACAGGCCAAGTAAAGCGATTTTCACGTCATGGTCTTCTGCCTCCAATCGCTATTGTTTCTTTCGTTTCACGACTCCGCTGAGGTCAATGTGTTCAGCCTTTGAACGTTTCCGTCACAACAGCTTGACCTGGCGCCCTTACACCCCCATAGTCACGGAAGGGGGTAGAGCAACCTGCGATAAGTCTTGCTGAACCAGCCATAGCTTCCGCAGTGTCACCGTCCGTACCGAAGATGCAACCGGCGATAACAACACAAAAATCTGCCAATCGCAGTGCTCGGGTGCTTGCTGATGCTTGTACCTTTGGTGGGCAGGACATCCAGAGTAGCTCGCATCCGAGCATGGGGACGTTGGCATGTATGCCAACCAACTTCTTGGGTCCCTCGACTTTCTTCACAAAATCACATTCGCTGGGTTGGTTCTTTCGGACAGAAAGGTGGGCTTGGCAACAGCTCACACAACCAATGGCCCGCTCTAAGCTTCTTAGAGAGCAGGACTTTCAAACGGGAGTGTGGGGCTACACCAGCTGTTTTTCATTCTTACTTTCGCTGCCGCGGTTTCGTGACTCCGCCCCAAAACCTGCCTGCCGCCGCGAACAGCAGCTTGTTTTGGAAGCACTTTTGGAGAGGGTGACGAGTGTTGACGTCGCGATCCCAGAATTCGTCCTCGGCATTGGTATTTTTTGCCAGAACTCGTTTTGGTCGAATTTCGTTGATCGCATACGTTGACTGCATCTGAATCAATTCCACTTTCATCTTCGCTGAGGATCAACGGTGCGGTCAATGACAGTCGAGGACATCTTAGAGCTGCTCGAAGCGAATAGTAAGGCCGAAAAAGAGCGGGAAGAGCGAATGCTGAATTTGCTCGCGATTCCTCCGCACATAACGGTTGCCAAAGCTTGGGTGAATACGCAAGACTATATGTGTGTCCCTTATTTTCTAAATCAGTGACTTGCAACGCGAGCCACTATCTGCGCAAACCCGCAGAGGGAGCCTTAAACCAAGCTTGCCCATTTGACGTCACTTGGAAAGTTGCTCAAATATTACTCATCGCAGCGGCTTTTGTGAAAAGCGCATGACCGCCAGCGGAAATCCCGACGCAAATGGAATTGCATTTAGCATCGGGGGCACTGAGTAACTCGCTCGTTGTGAGTTTCAGCAGCCACAAGTCTTGCTTTAGAAAGGATTAAGTATGCAAGCACCGAAAGCAACCGGAAGGTTGCATGATGGGAGTCTCTCTTCTCGCCTCGCATTACTGATACTAGCGATCGTCGCTTTTTCAGTATGGATGGAGCGAACCGTTGAGATCGGATTTTTAAATATCCGCATCGAGGGAGTTCACCCTCCCCTCATTGAAACGAAAAAGGACGAGCAGTTCTAAACTACTCGCCCTAATTTCAAACCGTCGAGGTCATTGGTAGTGCAGCCCTGATTGACCCCGGCAAAAATGACACTAGTCGTGTAACTCACGGCTAGTGTTTTATTATTTATACCGGCGCCGGGAACCGATTAAAAGCCCAAAGCTACATGATTTCCGACAAATCATTTTGGCGCCCGAGAACACTCGGCCTACGGCGACTGTATCCCGAAATACCGCACCGCCTCTGACGCATCCAGCCCAGCCTCATCTTCGTCATCGAAGGTTTCTTCCGAGAATTGTGTTGAGGACTCGTCATTCGCCACTCGCTGCGCTTAAGCAATCGTTGGAATGAGGCCACCGTCGACTCGTATTGGTGCTCCGTTGATAGCCGACGCGAGTGGGCTGGCAACAAACGCGACCATGTTGGCGATCTCTTCCGGCTGGATCAACCTTTGAATCAACGAGGTCGGCCGATTGTCTGCCATGAATCGTTTCTCAGCCGAATCATAAGGCTCGTCCGGGAACAGGTTGCTGACAAATTCCTTCACACCTGGGGTTAACGTCGATCCAGGCATGACGGTGTTCACGGTAACGGAGCTTCCCTTGGTCAATTGCGCCAGACTACGTGAGACGGCAAGTTGTGCGGTCTTGGTCATCGCGTAGTGAGGCATTTCCGGAGCGGGCACGACGCCGGATTCGCTGCTGATGAAGACAATGCGTCCGCTGTTTTGCTCCAGCATTTGCTTCAGATAATGCCGTGTAAGTCGCACACCGCTCATCACGTTGACGTCAAAGATGTGCTGCCACGCTTCGTCCGTCAGGTCGAAGAAATCAACCGCTTCAAAGATGCCCAGATTGTTGACCAGGATATCGATCTGCGGATGTTTGGCGATGGTTCGTGCAACACCTTTGGCCGTCCCATTGTCGGAGACCAGCCCGACCACATCCGCCTTCGGTTGACTATCACGAATTTTTTCAATCGCCTTG